>DASYFU010000253.1:0-19647 GCA_036498225.1 Gaiellaceae bacterium
GGAGCACGTCTCAACCTGGGAGAAGACGGGCCAGGCACTCGCGTAGCCCGTCGCGCCAGTGCGGCAGGCGCGGCGTCTCCGGCCGCTCGCTTCGCAGGACGGAGTACGCGGGCCGCGGCGCCGGCCGCCCGAGCTCGGCGGTGCTGATTCGGCGCACGCGACAGTCGATCCCGGCCTCCTCGAAGATGGCCTCGGCGAACTCCGCCCACGTGCACTCGCCGTCGGCCGCGACGTGCCAGATGCCGTACGGCAGGCCGACGAGCTCACGTGTTGCCGCGGTGACATGGCCGACGTAGGTCGGAGAGCCGCGCTGGTCGTCCACGACGGCGACCTCGTCGCGTTCACTACCGAGCTGCAGCATCGTGCGCACGAAGTTGGCGCCGGTCCAGCCGAAGAGCCACGACGAGCGGACGATCCATGCCTCCTCGCCGGCGGCCGCCTCCCCGTGCAGCTTCGTCCGGCCGTACGCCGACTGCGGGTTGGGCGCGTCCGACTCCGTGTACGGCTCGTGCTTGGAACCGTCGAACACGTAGTCGGTGGAGTAGTAGACGAGCGGCGCGCCCAGCTCGGCGACGTGTTGCGTCCCACCGACGTTGACCGCGGCTGCGCCCTGCGGATCGGCCTCGGCCCCGTCCACGTCCGTCCACGCCGCGGCGTGCAGGACGAGGTCGACCGCGCCGAGCGACGGCGGTGGGAACGCGACGTCCCAGTCGTCCCGCGTGAGCCCGACCGCGCCCGGGAACTCCTCGAGGAGCGCCGTCCCGAGCTGGCCGCCCGCGCCGGTTACGACGAGGCGTCGCGTGCCGACAGGATCGGCGATGTCGTGCTCCAGAGATGGCGGACGCGCTCGTCGTCCCACGGGATCCCGTTCTCGTCCGGGTCCGCCCGGTCGTACTCCTCGGTCACGAGGTACGTGAACAGGCAGTCCGACAGAGCTTCGTATCCGTGCGCGTGGATTCCCGGCACGTAGATCGCAACCGGATTGTCGTCGCCGATGTCCTCGGTGAACGTCTCAGCGGAGGAACGGTCGAGGATGACGACGCGCACCATCCCGGAGAGGCAGACGAACACGTCGTCCTGCCCGCGCTCGTGGAAGTGCAGCCCGCGCACGACGCCCTTGCGCGAGAAGGAGAGGTTCGCCTGCCTGAACGGCTTCGGCAGCGCGCTCGCGCGCGCGAGCTCCATGAACCAGCCGCGCTCGTCGTGGTGACGCGCGAGCTCGATGCGCCGCACTCCCTCGATCATCGATTCACGCCGGTCCCGCGCACGAAGTCGTTCACCGCGTAGTACGCGTCGATCGACTCTCCCGCATCGCCCCAGAAGCCGTCGACGACGTCCGCCTCCATCAACCCGCGCGAGACGTACCAGTTGTTCACGTCGGTGATCTCGAGCTCGCCGCGACCGGACGGCTTCAACGTCGGCAGCACGTCCCAGACCTGCGCGTCGTAGAAGTACACGCCGGTCACGGCGTATCGGCTCGGGGGCGAGTCCGGCTTCTCGACGATCTCGACGACGCGGTCGCCGTCCATGCGCGCGACGCCGAGATGCTGCAGGTGCTCGTCCGCATCCACGTGCGAGAGGACGACGCGCGCTCCCGCGCCCTGCCGCGAGAAGTTCTCCACGATCGATCCGAGCGAATGCTCGAAGACGTTGTCCGCGAGCAGGACGCACACCTTGTCCCGGCCGACGAAGCGCTCGGCGAGGCCGAACGCCTCGGCGATACCGCCCGCCTGCTCCTGGTAGGCGTAGAAGAGACGGTCGACGCCGTGCTCGTGCCCATTGCCGAGCAGGCGGAAGAACTCACCCGCGTGCGTTCCGCCGGTGACGAGCATGACCTCGTCGATGCCGGCGCGCACGAGCGCCTCGACCGCGTACGTGACCATCGGCCGGTCGTACAGCGGGAGCAGGTGCTTGTTCGTGATCCGCGTCAGCGGATGAAGCCGTGAGCCCGTGCCGCCGGCGAGGATGACGCCTTTCACGCGCCGATGGTAGTCCACCGTTCGCTGCCGCCGAGAGGTACGGGAGGAAGGGAGGGTCCCCTCGGCGGCGCAGTGCGAACGGAATTACGGGTGGGCCGGAAGCACGAGGAAGAGCACGGTCAGTGCCGCCGTCAGGGTGACGATCAGCCGCATGTCCGGAACCTCGTCTCCATGGCATCGACGATAGAGGCGCGCCGTCAAGGGTCCGTTTCGGGTGTGCAAGGAAACGGTTAGGTTTGCGGAGGTGACAACACAAGGCGTCGCTCGCGACGCCGCCCCCCAGAACGCGCGGGTTTCCCGCGCGTTCGTCTGCTCTGCGAGACTCCCCCGCCGATGCCGAATCTAACGCTTAGGCCAAGACGGTCGAGTCTGACGGTGCCGGCGTCGAGCGCGAAGATGCTCGCGAAGGCTGCCGGGCTACCGGCGGACGAGGTGGTGGTCGACCTCGAGGACGGCGTCGCGCCGGCAGACAAGGACGCTGCGCGTGCACGGCTGGGCGACGCCGTCGCGCGCGGGACGCTTGCGGTGCGGATCAACGGCGTCGGGACGCAGTGGTGGCAGGACGATCTGGCGGCTGTCGCCGTCCGAAGGCCGGACGTCGTCGTCCTGCCGAAGGCCGAGTCCGCCGACCACGTCCGCGCCGTAGCGGAGCTCCTTCCCGACGGCGTCGGCCTCGAGGTGCAGATCGAGACCGCCCGCGGCCTCGTCGAGGTGGAGCGGATCGCGGGAGTCGGCGCGCCGCTCGAGGCGCTTGTGTTCGGACCGGGCGACTTCGCGGCCTCCATGGGCGTCCCCATTCTCACCATCGGGGCCGGGACGTTCGACTACGCGATGGCTCGCATCGCCGTCGCCGGGCGCGCGAACGGCCTCCAAGCGGTGGACGGCCCGTATGCGGACCTCGCCGACCTCGACGGCCTCCACCGCTCGGCCCAGGTCGCGCTCGCGCTCGGCTACGACGGGAAGTGGGTCGTCCATCCGGATCAGATCGACCCGGTCAACGCGGCCTTCTCACCCGATCCGGAAGAGCTCGAGCGGGCCCGCCGAATACTCGCCGCCGACGACGGCGCGAGCCGCGTCGAGGGCGACATGGTCGACGTGGCCACCAAGAAGATGGCGGCGGCGGTGCTTGCCCGCGCCGGCGAACGGGTACCGGGCGGGGAGTGACAGGACGAGCCCGGAACGACGCGGATCTTCGCGTCGAAATCGAAGAGCTGTTCGCGGATCTGTGGCAGGTGCCACGGTTTTCCGGCCAGCGCCATCGCTTCAGGCCGCAGTGCGACTGTTTCCGCACCGACGAGCCGCCGGCCCTGCACGTCGTCGTCGAGCTCCCGGGCACCGAGACGGATTCCGTCCGGGTCAGCGCGACCGGACGGACGCTCGTGATCTCGGGCCGGCGAGAGCGTCCGCGCGTTCCCGGCGCGCGCTATCTGCAGATGGAGATCGAGTATGGCGAGTTCGAGCGGCGCCTCGAGCTCGGCGAGGACGTCGACGTCTCGCAGGCGAGCGCGACGTACGAGCGCGGCCTGCTGCGCGTCGTGCTCCCTCTGGAGCCATGCAGTGACTGAAGTCGTCGCCATCTCGGCGGAGGACCAGAGGCTCGCGGAAGAGCTGGCCGACGAGCTTCCGCCCACGCTCCCCGTGCTGCCGCTCAAGGAGACGGTCGTCTTCCCGGCGTCGATGACGCCGCTCGCGATCGGACAGGAGCGCTCGATCGAGCTCATCGACGACGTCATCGCCGGCGACCGGCTGCTCGCGCTCGTCACCGTGAAGAACGAGGACGCCGACACGCCGGCGTGGGACGACCTCTACGGGGTCGGCACCGCGGCGATCGTGCACAAGATGATCCGCATCCCCGACGGGACGCTGCGCGTCCTCGTGCAGGGACTGAAGCGCGTCGCCGTCACGCGACCGGTGTCAGACGACCCGTACCTCGTCGCCGAGCTGACGGAACTGCCCGACCGCGTCGAGGAGTCGAAGGAACTCGAGGCGCTGACGCGCAACGTCCAGACGATGTTCGGCCGCATCGTCAGCCTCGTTCCGTACATCCCCGAAGAGCTGCAGCTCGCGGTCACGAACGTCGACGACCCGAGCGCGCTGTGCAGCCTCGTCGCATCGACCCTCCGGCTGAAGACGGACGAGCGGCAGAAGCTGCTCGAGCTCGTCGACGTCGATGACCGCCTGCGCGAGGTGCTGCTCATCCTCAACCGCGAGCTGGAGATGGTCGAGCTCGGCAGCAAGATCCAGTCGCAGGTGCAGTCCGAGCTCGAGCAGGGACAGCGCGACTTCTATCTCCGCCAGCAGCTCAAGGCCATCCAGGAGGAGCTCGGTGAGGGAGACCCCGAGCAGGCCGAGGCGAACGAGCTCCGCGCGAGCATCGAGTCGCTCGACCTGCCGGACGACGTCGCGAAGGCGGCGCTCCGCGAGCTCGGACGGCTCGAGCGGCTGCCGCCCGCTGCCGCCGAGCACGGCGTCATCCGCACATACCTCGACTGGATCGCAACGCTGCCGTGGGGCACGACGACGACCGACAACCTCGACCTCGCGCGCGCACGCGAGGTGCTGGACGAGGATCACTTCGATCTCGAGAAGGTGAAGGAGCGGATCATCGAACACCTCGCCGTCTCGAAGCTCCGCCGTGACGCGTCCGGACAGATCCTCTGCTTCGTCGGGCCGCCCGGCGTCGGCAAGACGTCGCTCGGCCATTCGATCGCGCGCACGCTCGAGCGCAAGTTCGCCCGGCTGTCGGTCGGCGGCGTCCGCGACGAGTCCGAGATCCGCGGACACCGCCGCACGTACATCGGCGCGATGCCCGGCTCGATCATCCGTGCGCTCCGCGACGCGGAGTCGATGAACCCGGTCATGCTCATCGACGAGATCGACAAGATGGGCGCCGACTACCGGGGCGACCCCGCGAGCGCCATGCTCGAAGTGCTCGATCCCGAGCAGAACAAGACGTTCCGCGATCACTATCTCGATCTTCCTTTCGACCTCTCGAAGGTGCTCTTCATCTGCACCGCCAACACCGTCGACACCATCCCGCCGCCGCTGCTCGACCGCATGGACACGATCTCGCTCTCCGGCTACACCGAGGAGGAGAAGCTCGGGATCGCGAAGCGCTTCCTCGTCCCGAAGCAGGTGGAGGGGCACGGTCTCGAGCGCGCGCTGATCGGGGTCCCGGACAAGACCCTGCGCGTCCTCATCCGCGAGTACACGCACGAGGCCGGGGTCCGCAATCTCGAGCGGCGCATCGCCGACGTGTGCCGCAAGGCCGCACGGCTCGTCGCCGAGGGCAACGCGGGGAAGATCTCCGTCTCGGAGCGGCGCCTGCGCTCGTGGCTCGGCCCGCGGCGCTACAACGCCGAGGTGCGCAAGCGCACCTCCGAGCCCGGGGTCGCGACCGGTCTCGCGTACACAGCGGCCGGCGGCGACGTCCTCTTCGTCGAGGCGCAGGCGTACCCGGGCAAGGGCCGGTTGACCATCACCGGGCAGCTCGGCGAGGTGATGCAGGAGTCGGCGCAGGCAGCGCTCTCGTGGGTGCGATCGCACGCGTCGGACCTCGGCGTGGACGACGGCTGGTTCATTGGCCACGACATCCACGTGCACGTGCCGGCCGGGGCGGTCCCGAAGGACGGCCCGTCGGCCGGGGTGACGATGGCGATCGCGATCGCATCGCTCGTTCGGCAAATGCCCGTCGCCGCCGACCTCGGGATGACGGGCGAGCTCACGCTGACCGGGCAGGTGCTCCCGATCGGCGGGGTGCGCGAGAAGGCGCTCGCCGCCCAGCGGGCGGGCCTCCATCGGGTCGTCCTGCCGCGGGAGAACGAATTCGACCTCGAGGAGCTCCCGGCGGAAGCGCGCCGGAGCATGGAATTCGTCCTCGTGGACTCGATCGAAGACGTCCTGCGCGTCGCGTTCAACGGTTCGAACGGCTGGGTAGGATCGACAGTGCCCACACACGAAAGGACTGAATGACGATGCCCAAGACGACGGACAAGGTCTCCGGCGCGGCCGCTACGGCCAAGCCCTATTTCGAGCGCGCGCTGCACGATCCCGAGTTGCGCGACAACGTCCGCAACGCCTATGAGTCGGCGCGGTCGATCTACGACGAGCTGATCGGCAATCGCGGCGTCGCCGGCGCAGCCAAGCGCGTCGCGACCGACAAGGATCTGCAGGACGAGCTGCGCTCGGCGGTGTCCGACCTGCGCGCCGCGGCCGATCGCGTGCGCGGAAAGACCGAGCGCAAGAGCCACTCCGGCTTGCTCCTCATCGGCCTTGTGCTGGCGGCGATCTTCAACCCGTTCACGGGCCCGCAGATCCGCAAGTGGATCTCCGAGCGCGTCTTCGGCGAGACCGACGGCTTCACGTATCAGGGCGGGAACGGCACCAACAACTAACGAAGGCCCTCGTCCAGCCTGATCTGGAGGAGGACTGCGCCCGGGCGCGGCGCGTTCGACCCGACCACCGTCGGCACCCAGTCTGCGCCCGTGTCGAAGCGGAGGTACTTCACCTTCCGCCAGGAGCGAAGGTACGAGGTCGGGTCGACCGCGCCGTCGTAGCCCCGGTCGAGCAGGCCGACCGGATGCACCTCGAAGTGCAGATGGAACGGCGTGCCCTTCGCATCGCCCGTATCCCCGACGAAGCCGAGGACGTCGCCCGCGTTGACGATGGCGCCGTTCACCGCGAACGGCGAGTACGCGGAGAGATGCGCGTAGTAGAACTCGTTTCCGCGGTCGTCGCGCAACCACAGCCGGCGACCGCCGAGGCGCTCCCAGCCGACGGAGAAGACGATGCCGTGCGCGACTGCGAGGACGGGCGCGCCGAGCGGCGCGAAGATGTCGTCCCCGTGGTGCCAGCCTCCCGAGACGTCGGAGCGTGCGGCGCCGAACGTGTCTCCGAACGCTGCCGGCCCGTACACCGGGAAGTCGTAGCCCGTCTCGCCGAGTCGGGGCGTGATCGTCGGCGGTAGGTTCGGCACGGCACCCGCAGGCGCCACGATGATCGTCGGGATGGGCGGCAGCGGCGGCTTGCGCGCGGCGGAGGCGCCGGCGGCGAGGACGAGCGAGAGGGCTGCGGCGGCTGCGACTCGAAGCACTACGAGCCGAGATGCTCGCGCGCGAACGCGCGGAAACGCGCCCGCGTCTCCTCGTCCGGACCGAGCGGGCCTTCGTCGTCGTACTTCGGGTCGGCGGCGACCTCTTCGGCGACCGCGCGCACCTCGGCGGTGAGCGTCGCCCGGTGCTCGGGATCCTGGAGCAGCGCGTCGACCCAACTGTCCGAGCCGTCGTACGCGGGCACGTCGTTGTCGAAGAGCATCTGGCCGAGGACGATGCCGCAGCGGATGTAGGCGAACGTCCTAAACGCGAGCAGCCGGTGCGGCGACTGGATGAGCCTCGCGATGTCCTCGTTCTCGCGCTCGATCCGCTCGACGACCCCGCCGAGTGGCTCGTCGACGAGCGGAATCCAGAGTTCGTCCAGATCCGTCATGACGGGATTATGGCCGTTTCTCTCGCGCCCGCCACGCGATCTGGGCGGCGGTTGCGAGGAGAACGCCCGCGAAGAGCTTCCGTAGCAGGGACTCGGAGACGTGCTGGGCCACCTGCGCGCCGCCGAATGCAGCTCCGGCGGCCGCGATGCCGATGATGGCGGCACCCCGCCAGCGGACGTTGCCGTAACGCTGCTGGCGCCAGACCCCGACGGCGACGGTGGGGATGATCGCGAGGAGCGACGTCGCCTCCGCGTGCAACTGCGTCAAGCCGAGCCAGGTCAGCGTCGGGACGAAGAGGATGCCGCCGCCGACGCCGAAGAGCCCGGAGAGGATGCCTGCGACGACTCCGAGGATGACCGCGAGCACGTACGTCATTTGACGAGGAGGTCGACGGCGATGCCGACGAGCAGCACGGCGAACCCGAGAGAGAGCACGCGCCCGTGGATGCGTTGCTGGAGCGCGGCGCCGCAGATCGCGCCCGCGGCGGCAGGGACGCCGAGCAGCGCCGCGTAGTCGGTCTGCACGTCATGGTGGAGGACGTACGCAGCGACGCCGGCGACGGCCGTGATCCCGATCGCCGCGAGCGAAGTCGCCGTCGCGGAACGGATCTCCCACCGGCCGACGAGAAGCAGCAGCGGGACGATGATGATGCCGCCGCCTACCCCGAAGAGCGCGCTGAAGAATCCCGCGACCAGACCGATCAGGACCAGGCGCACGCGCCTATGCTAGGTGCGTGACGGCGTTGCTGGAGCGGCTCGCGGCAGAGCCGCAGCTGGCCGGCCTCTTCCTCGATTTCGACGGTGTCCTCGCACCGATCGTCGACCGGCCGGACGATGCACGAGCGCCCGAGGAAGCGCGCCGAGAGCTCGCGCATCTCGTGCAGCGCTACGCGCTCGTCGCCGTCGTCTCCGGCCGCGCAGGCGAGGACGTCCGGCGGCGCGTCGCCGTCGACGGCGTCGTCGTGGTCGGATCACACGGGCTCGAGCTCGATCCCGACGCAGCGTCGTGGCGCGATCGCATCGATGCGTTCGCAGACGCCACCGCCTGGGATGCGGAGCGCAAGGGACTCACCGTCTCGTTTCACTACAGGACGGCGCCGGACGAAGCCGCGGCGCGCGCAGAGCTCGAAGAGGTCGCGGCGCGGGCCCGCGCCGAAGGCCTCGTCGCACGCTTCGGGCGCAAGGTGCTCGAGGTGCTGCCGCCGCTGGAGGCGAACAAGGGGACAGCTGTGCGCCGGCTGCTGGCCGATGCGGGACTGCGCCGCGCGCTCGTCGCGGGCGACGACACGACCGACCTCGACGCCTTTCGCGCGCTCGACGGGCTCGAGCTCGCGGTGCGCGTCGCCGTCGCTGCCGACGAGTCGCCGCCTGAGCTGCGTGACGCCGCGGACATCGTCGTGGCAAACACGTCCGAGTTCCTCGACCTGCTGCGGCGTCTCTGATGCACGTCGACGAGTCGGTGCTCACACCGCTGCGCGAGCGCTTCGGCAACCCCGACGTGCTTCGCTGGGACGGCGAGATCAGCGAGCCCGAGTGGGCGATCGCGACGCACAATCCCGTGCGTACGCACGACGTGACGCTCTTCATCCTCGATCCGGCGCGGCGGCTGGCGCTCATTCGGAAACCGCACTTCGCGGAAGACGTCTGGCGGCCGCCGGGCGGCGGGATCCACCCCGGCGAGGACTTCGTCGCCGGCGCAATCCGGGAGGCGCACGAGGAGACCGGCCTCAATGTCGAGCTGCGGCGCTACCTCGTCGACGCGCAAGCGCTCTTCACGAACGCGGGACGCGACCTGCACTGGCGCACGCACGTCTTCCTCGCGGAGACGGAGGAAGAGGTGATCGTCCCCGGCGACCCGGGCGAGATCGCGGACGCGCGCTGGGGCACGCTCGACGAGCTCGCTGGACCGTTACGCGAGCGTCTGCTCGCGACCGGCCGCGCGTTCTGGCGGTACCGCGTCGCTCTTCATGACGCGGCGCTTGAGGCCTTCGTGACGCGCACCGCCGTTCCGTAGGCGCAGATCTCCGTCCAGTTCGGGCCCATCTCCGACGTGTCGAAGCGCATTGCGATGATTGCGTTCGCGCCCTTCGCTTCCGCCTCCTGCGACATCCGTTCCATCACCTCGTGGCGGCTGTCGACGAGCGCCTTCGTCATGCCCTTCAGCTCGCCGCCGAGGATCGACTTCAGCTGCGCGCCGATCTGCGAGCCGACGTTGCGCGATCGGACGGTGAGGCCCATCACCTCGCCGAAGACCTCGTTCACCGTGTAGCCGGGAATGTCGTTCATCGTCGTGACGATCATCGGTTCAACACCTCCCATGCGTGGCGCACGTCCTCCTCGGTCGTACGCGCATTGCCGATTGCAAGCCTGAGCAGGTAGCGGCCGTTCAGCCGCGTGTGCGAGAGAAACATCTCACCACTGCGGTTTGCACGCTCGAGAATCGCCTCGTTCTCCTCGTCGGTGCCGTTGCGGCGAAAGACGACGAGCGAGAAGCGCAGCGGAGCAGCCAGCTCCCACGCCGGGTCGTCCTCGACCCAGTCGGCAAACAGGCGTGCAAGCCGGATGTGCTCGCGGTGGAGCGCCCGCAGCCCTTCCGCTCCGTAGCAGCGGAGCACGGCCCAGAGCTTCAGCGACCGGAAGCGGCGGCCGAGCGCGGGCCCGTACTCGGAGAGCGCGTATGCGTCCTCCGGCGTCCGCAGGTACTCGGGGATGAGCGAGAACGCCTCGCGGAACTCGTCCGGGCGCGACGTCCACAGCAGAGAGCAGTCGACCGGGACGAGCAGCCACTTGTGCGGGTTGACGACGAGCGAGTCGGCGAGCTCGACGCCGTCCTGCGACCACCGTTCCTCTTCGAGGATCCACGACGAGCCGGCGTAGGCGGCGTCCACGTGGACCCACGCGCCCGCGGCGCGCGCACGTTCCGCGATGACGCGCACGGGATCGACGGATGCAAACGAGGTCGTGCCGACGGTCGGGACGACGGCGGCCACGTCGCCGAGATCGTCGGGGACGCACATCCGCATCTCGTCGTCGGTCGGCATCTTGCGCAGCTCCATCCCCAGCATGCGTGCGGCCTTCTCGACCGAGGAGTGCGCGTGCTCCGAGCAGACGACGACGTTGCGTCCGGTGACGTGGCGCGCCGCGATGAGGGCGGCGAGCGTCCCCGTCGACGCCGTGTCCTCGATGTGACCGTGCCACCCCTCCGGCAGGCCGAGCAGCTGCCGCACCCAGTCGACCGTGCGCAGCTCGAGCTCGGTCGACGCCGGCGACGAGCGCCAGTTGAGCGCAACCTGTTGCATCGTCGCCGCGAGCAGCTCGGCGAGGATGCCCGGCTCCGATGCCGTGACCGCGAAATACGCGAAGAAGCGCGGGTGCTGCCAGTTCGTCAGCGCCGGGACGATCAGCTCGTCGAGGTCACGCAAGACGTTCGCGAACGGCTCGGCCTCCTCCGGCGGATTGGCGGGCAGCTTCGCGGACAGCTCGCCCGGCTGCACCTGCGCGAGGACGGGGAGGTCGCCGACGCGCTCGAGATAGTCGGCCGCCCAGTCGACGGCAGCGAGGCCGTCCTCGCGGAAGCTCACGGCTTCCGCCGTCGCAGCTTCTGGAAGCGGCTCCACGGCTGCGTGTTCAGCAGGTCGTCCTTCGTCAACCAGCCGCGCCGCGCCTGGCCGATCCCGAGCTCGACGTAGCCCTGCGCGCGGACCTGGTGGGCGTCGGAGCTGACGACGAGCTTCAGCCCCGCCTCCTTCGCCGCGCGCGCGTGCACGTCGCGCAGGTCGAGCCGGTCGGGCTGTCCGTTGACCTCCAGCACGACTCCGGTCTCGAGCGCCTTCCCGATCACGCGCTCGACGTCGACGTCGCGTGGGCCGCGCTTCCCGATCCGCCGCCCCGTAAGGTGGCCGATGCAGTCGACGTAGGGATTGTCCATCGCCTCGAGCACACGCTCGGTCGGCCTGTTGAGCGGTGCCTGATGCACGGACGCGACCACCCAGTCGAGTTGCGCGAGATCCTCGACGGGGACGTCGACCTCCCCGTTCGAGCGGATGTTCGCCTCGACGCCGGCAAGGATGTGCAGCTTCGGGAACCGCTCGCGCACCTGCTCGATCTCCTCGAGCTGCGCGGCGAGGCGGCCCTCGCGGAGATAGTGCGAGTGGTCGGTGATCGCGTAGTACTCGTACCCGCGCGCCGCCGCCGCCGCGACCATCTCCTCGAGCGTGTTCTTCCCGTCCGACGACCACGTCGTATGCGTGTGCAGGTCGCCGCGCAGGTCGGAGAGCTCGACGAGCGTCGGCAGCTCGCCGCGCCGCGCGGCCTCGAGCTCGCCGTGGTTCTCGCGCAGCTCCGGCGGGATCGGCTGGTAGCCGAGGAACTCGTACAGCGCGTCCTCGTCCTCCGTCGCGAACACGTCTCCCGTCTCGACGGTGGTGACGCCGTACTCGGAGATGGACAGGCCGCGCTTCACCGCGGCCTCGCGCATCGCGACGTTGTGGTCCTTCGATCCGGTGAAGTGCTGCAGCAGGTTCCCGAACGACTCCGGCGGGACGACGCGCAGATCGAAGCGCAGGCCCTGGCGCGAGACGACGGTCGCCTTCGTGTCTCCGTGGGCGGCGACTTCGATCACCCACGGGAGCTGCGTGAAGTACGCCGTCAGCTCCGCCGGCTCGGTCGCCGTGGCGATGACGTCGAGATCGCGGAACGTCTCCTTGCGCCGGCGCACGGAGCCCGCCTCGGAGACGGCGACCGCCGCAGGATGCTCGCGTAGCTCCGCCACCGCGGACTGCACCGCCGGCAACCCGTCGCCCAGCAGCTTGCGGCCCTCGTCGGGATTGTCCGCCTGGAACGCGAGCGCCTTGAGAATCTTCTCCTCGCTCTTCGGCCCGAGCCCGGTGAGCGTGCGCAGCTGCTCGGTCTCGGCCGCCTCCTTCAGTCCGGCGAGCGTGGACACGCCGAGCTCGTGCCAGATGCGCGCTGCCGTCTTCGGGCCGAGGCCCGGCAGGCGCATGAACGCGACGACGTCGGGCGGAACGAGCTTACGCCGCTTCGCGAGCGCCTCGATGTCGCCGGTCTCGACGATCTGCACGATCTTCTCCTCGATCGTCTTGCCGATGCCCTGCAGCTCCTTCGCGCGGCCGTCGAGCGCAAGCTGCGCGACCGAGGCCGAGGTCTCGCGCATGCGCGTCGCCGCGCGCCGGTACGCGATCACCCGGAACGACTCCGCACCCTCGAGCTCGAGCAGGTCGGCCAGCAGGTCGAAGTGGTCGGCGACCTCGGCGTTTCCCGGTAGTGCGGCCATTTGGAAGCGATCATATGTAGCCTCCGACGGGGTGCCGAGCGCGACGATTTGCCTGCCCACGTACAACGAACGGGCGAACATCGAGCCGATGCTGCGGGCGCTCGGTCCACTGGGCGTGCACGTGCTCGTGGTCGACGACAACTCGCCCGACGGCACCGGCGAGATCGCCGACCGGCTCGCGGCGGAGCTCGGCTACGTGTCCGTCCTCCACCGCGAACGGAAGGAGGGCCTTGGCCCCGCCTACCTCGCCGGCTTCCGGCGCGCACTCGATGACGGTGCCGATCTGATCCTGGAGATGGACTGCGACTTCTCCCACGACCCGGCCGACGTGCCGCGCCTGATCGCGGCATGCGAGGAGGGCGCCGACCTCGCCCTCGGCTCGCGCTACGTCGCCGGCGGCGGCACCGAGAACTGGGGCCGCGGGCGCAGGATCGTGTCGACCGGCGGATCGTGGTACGCGCGCAAGCTGCTCGGCGTGAGCGTGCGCGACCTGACCGGCGGGTTCAAGTGCTACCGCAGGCGCGTGCTCGAGCGCATCGACCTCGGGGCGATCCGGTCGAAGGGCTACGCGTTCCAGATCGAGACGACGTACCGCGCGACGCGAGCCGGGTTCACGGTCGTCGAGGTGCCGATCCTCTTCTCCGACCGCACGGCGGGCCAGTCGAAGATGAACCGCTCGATCGTCGTCGAGGCCGTCACTCGCGTCCCGGAGCTACGGTTCGAAGCGCTGCTGGGACGGATCTGATGCGCGAGCTCGACACGACATCCTTCGACGACGCGATCGCCGGCGAGCCGCTGCTCGTCGACTTCTGGGCGCCGTGGTGCCGGCCGTGCAAGGCGCTCGAGCCGGTCCTCGCCGACCTCGAGACGACGGTGCCCGTGGCGAAGCTCAACATCGACGACCATCCTTCGATCGGCGCGCGCTACGACGTGCTCTCCATCCCGACCGTCGTCCTGTTCGCGCGCGGCGAGCGGATCTCGTCCATCGTCGGCATCCGCCCGAAATCGCACTTCGACGAGTGGTTACGCGAAGTGCTCCCAGCCGCGCAGATCGACGTCGACGCCTGAGCCTTCGACGCAGCGCCCGACGACCGTGAAGTCGAGCGGATCGGGCGTCGCGGCCAAGAGCTCGTAGTCCTCCCCGAACTCGAGATCCTCGCGCGTCGCGCCGGGCGCCAGCGGAATCGCGTCGACGTCGATCTCGATGCGGCATCCGGAGCGTTCCGCGATGTGGCGCGCATCAGGGCCGATCCCGTCCGAGAGATCGAGCATGGCGTGCGCGACCTGCGCGAGCCGACGGCCCTCGTCGAGACGGATAGGCGGACGGACGAGACGGCCGGCTCGAAAGGCGGCGCCCGCGGCGCCGAGCGGCCCGGTGACGACAACGAGGTCGCCGGGCTTCGCTCCAGCACGGCCGGGGACGCGATCCGACCGCCCGAACGCCGTGACGCTCACGACGACCGAGTCGGCACGCGTGGTGTTGCCGCCGCGGACGGGGACGCCGGTCTCGGCGATCCCCTCGTACAGCTCGATCGCGTGGTCGAGGCTCGGTGCGGCGAGACTGACGACGAGCGCGACCGGCTCGGCGCCCGACGCAGCGAGGTCGCTGAGATTGACGGCAGCGGCGCGATAGCCGAGCTCGTGCCAGTCGACGAGGTCGAAGCGAAAGTGGACGCCTTCGACGAGCGCGTCCTGCGTGACGACCAGTCCGTCGATCTGCGCCGCGTCGTGCTCGATGCCGACGACGAGCCCACGCCGCTCGAGCTCGGCGAGAAACTCGAACTCTTTCACTCGATGCGCGTCCTGCTGTCGAGCGTCTCCGGATCGAGCGCGTACAGCGCGTCGTACAGGCGCGCGTGGAACGTGCCCGGTCCCTCGGCGCCGGCTGCGGCTATCTCGGCCGCGACGCCGAACGCGGCGAGCGCCTCCGCTGACGCTTCGAGCGGTTCGTCCGGCTTCCCGGCCAGGAAGCACCCCGTCAGCGCCGACGACATGCAGCCCGTTCCGGTCACCGTGGCGAGCAGGGCATCGCCGTTCGCGACCGCGAGCACACGCTCTCCGTCGGAGACGTGATCGACCGGCCCGGTGACCGAGGCGATGACGCCGAGCTGCCGCGCCGCTTCGCGGCTGAGCTCCGCCGGCTCCATCCCGGTGCTCATCGACTCGACGCCGCGCACCTCCGCTGCCGCCCCGACGAGCGTCGCGATCTCGCCCGCATTCCCGCGCAGAACGGTGACATCGACGGCGTCGAGGATGCGCTTCGCGGTCTCGGTGCGATATGTCGTAGCACCCACGCCGACCGGGTCGAGCACGATCGGGATCCCCCGTGCAGTCGCCGTCTCGCCGGCGAGGAGCATCGCCTCGATCCAGTGCTTTGACAGCGTGCCGATGTTGATGACGAGCGCGGATGCGATGCCCGCCATCTCCTCCACCTCTTCGATCGCGTGCGCCATCACCGGCAGCGCGCCGAGCGCGAGCGTTGCGTTCGCCGTCTCGTTCATGACGACGTAGTTCGTGATCTGGTGGACGAGTGGCTTGCGCGCGCGCAGCGAGCGCAAGGTTGCACCTACAGAGATCATCGCGTTACCCCCAGGACGTCGACGGGACCTTCACCTGAACCGATCTCGACGACGCCCTGCGCGACGGCGCGCGAGGCAGCCTCGGCCGCACCGCGCGCTGCGTCGACGAGACTCTCGCCGCGCGCGAGCAGCGCGGTCAAGGTCGCCGAGTGCGTGCAGCCGGCGCCGTGCGTCGCCGCGACTTCGTGACGCTCGACGGGGATATCGACGTGCTCGCGCCCGTCGAACAGATGGTCGACGCTCGCGTCGCCGTGCCCGCCGGTGACGATCACGGCGGGTGCGCCGAGCGCGTGCAGCCGCTCGGCGAGCTCCGCCTGCGATCCGTCCGAGCCCGTGAGCGCGCGCGCCTCCATGAGGTTCGGCGTCACGACCGCCGCCAACGGAAACAGGAGGCGGACGAGCGCGTCGACCGCGTCGTCCTCGAGCAGCTGCGCGCCCGAGCTCGCGACCATGACCGGATCGACGACGAGCGGCACCGGTCGCCCGCGGAGATACGCGGCGACGGTCTCGATCAACGTGCGCGAGAACAGCATCCCCGTCTTGGCGGCGTCGACGCCGATGTCGTCGAACACGGCGTCGAGCTGCGCAACGACGAACTCCGGCGGCAGCTCGTGGATCGCCGTGACCGCGCGCGTGTTCTGCGCCGTCACCGCGACGAGCACCGACGTGCCGTAGACGCCTGCGGCGGCGAACGCCTTCAGGTCGGCCTGGATTCCGGCGCCGCCGCCGGAGTCGGACGTGGCGATCGTCAGTGCTCGAGAAACCATGCGCTCCCTTCGCCGGCATGACCCGGATCAGGTTCGACGGGTGTGATCTCAGCCGCTCCGCGGCACCCCGGTCCTCCAACGTTAGCGTTGGACGCATGGAGCGATTGCCGCCTGCCCTGGCAGCCACCGCCTGGGATGACCTGCTCCGCGGCGACGAGGTCGCGTATCTCGGCACGGAGCCGGCCCGAGAGGCACGCCTGGCGCCGATTCCGGAGCTCGCGCCACAGCTCCGGGCGCGGCTCGGCGTCGAGGCGCTGTACGTCCATCAGGCCGAGGTCTGGCAGGCGGTGCAGCGTGGCGAGCACGTCGTCGTCACGACCGGCACGGCGTCAGGCAAGACGCTGGCGTTCAACCTCCCCGTCCTCGACGCGCTCACGCGGGAGCCGAAGAGCCGCGCGATCTACCTCTATCCGACGAAGGCGCTCGCGCAGGATCAGGCGCGGACGCTCTCGACGCTCGCCGTCCCGGACGTGCACGCGGCCATCTACGACGGCGACACGCCGCAGGAGCAGCGGCGCCACGTGCGCCAGCGCTCGAACCTCGTGCTCACGAATCCGGACATGCTCCACGTCGGGATCCTGCCCAGGCACGACCTCTGGGCGGACGTGCTGCACAACCTGCGCTACGTCGTCGTCGACGAGGCGCACGTGTACCGCGGCGTGTTCGGGTCGCACGTCGGCAACGTGCTGCGCCGCCTGCGCAGGATGGCGCGCGTCTACGGCGCCGATCCGCAGTTCGTGCTGGCGACGGCGACGATCGCGAATCCCGGCGAGCTCGCGCACCGCCTGCTCGGCCTCGACGTGACCGTGATCGCGGACGATGCCGCACCGCGCGCGGAGCGCACGATTGCGCTCTGGAACCCCGAGCTGATCGATGCGGAGCTCGGCCTGCGCGCGTCACCGCTCGGCGAGGCATCGCGTCTCGCGGCGGAGCTCGTCCAGCGCGGGCTTCGCACCATCTGCTTCGCGAAGAGCCGCAAGGCGGCGGAGCTCGTGCACCGCATGACGGTCGACCGCGTCGATGCGGAGACGGCCGCACGGCTCGCGCCCTATCGCGCGGGGTACACGCCGCAGCAGCGCCGCGAGATCGAGCGCCGGCTCGTCGAGGGCGAGCTGCTCGGCGTCTCGGCCACGGACGCGCTCGAGCTCGGCATCGACATCGGCCTCCTCGACTGCGCGATCTGCGTCGGCTTTCCCGGCACGATCGCGAGCCTGCGACAGCAGTGGGGCCGTGCGGGACGCCGCGGCCACGGGCTCGCGGTGCTCGTCGCCTCCGAGGACGCGCTCGACCAGTACTTCATGCGCGAGCCGGAGACGCTGCTCGACCGGCGCGTCGAGGCCGCGATCCTCGATCACGCGAATCGGCGGGTCCTCGACGGGCATCTCCAGGCGGCCGCCTTCGAAGGCCCGATCGATGAGGACGACCGGACGACGCTCGGGGACGCCGCACTCGAGCGCGTGCCGTACGTCGCCGACCTGCAGAAGACGCCGCGCGGCTGGGTGTATGCCGGGAGGCACTATCCCGCGGGCCGCATTCCGCTGCGCTCTGCGAGCGCGGACGCATTCTCGGTCGTCGACGCGAGCACGGGGACGATGCTCGGCATCGTCGAGCACGAGCGCGCGTACTCGACGATCCACGAGGGCGCCGTCTACCTTCATCTCGGCGAGCAGTGGCTCGTGCACGAGCTCGACGTCGGCGGGCGCCGCGCACTCGTCGAGCCGTTCGGCGGCGACTGGTACACGCAGGTGAAGAAGGAGACGGACACCGTGGTCGAGGAGCCGCTGCGCGTGGAGCGGCGGCTCGGGCTCGAGCTGAGCTTCGGCCGTGTCTCCGTCACCGAGCGTGTCGTCGCGTACCAGCGAAAAGGGATCCGCGACCAGGCGACGATCGCGACGGTGCAGCTCGACCTGCCGGCGACGACGTTCGAGACGGAGGCGATCTGGTACGTGCCGACCGAGCCGCAGCTCGAGGGCCTCGAGCAGATGCCGACGCTCCTCTCGACGCTCCATGCCGCCGAGCACGCGATGATCGCGATCCTCCCGCTGTGGGCGATGTGCGACCGCTGGGACATCGGCGGCCTCTCGACCAACTTCCACGAGGACACCGGCGCCGCGACGGTGTTCGTCTACGACGGGCACTCCGGCGGCGTCGGGCTCACCGAGCGCGGCTTCGACCAGTTCGAGGGCTGGGTGTCAGACACCGTGCGCCTGCTCGAGGGCTGTCCCTGCGCCCACGGGTGCCCGTCCTGCGTGCAGAGCCCGAAGTGCGGCAATCTGAACGAGTATCTGGACAAGCAGGGCGCCCTGACCTTGCTCCAGCGGATGTCGATTTCCGTCCGGCCCGTTCGTCGTCCCTCGTAAACCATTTCAAGGAGGCCAAGCCATGCAGTACCTGCTCCTGATCCACGACGACGAGACCCAGGACAACGGCTACCTCATGCCGGAGTACATGGCGTACACCCAGGCGCTGAGCGAGTCCGGCTCGCTCGTCGGCGCGAACCAGCTCCAGCCCAGCGACACCGCGACGACGGTGCGCGTGCGCGGCGGCGAAACCCTCGTCACCGACGGCCCGTTCATCGAGACGAAGGAGTCGCTCGGCGGCTACTACCTCGTCGAGGCGGAGACGCTCGACGAGGCGATCGAGTGGGCGGCGAAGATCCCGTCCGCCCGGTTCGGGCACATCGAGGTGCGGCCGATCGTCATGCGCCAGGCGCAGGTGAACGCATAACGACGCTCGAGCAGCTCTTCCGCGAGGAGCATGGACGCGTCCTCGCCACCCTGATCGGCGTCCTCGGCGATTTCGACCTCGCCGAGGACGCCCTGCAGGATGCGGTCGCGGTGGCCGTCGAACGCTGGCTGAGCGAAGGCGTGCCCGCCAACCCAGCGGGCTGGCTCGTGACCGTTGCGAAGAACCGTGCCGTCGACCGGATCCGGCGCGACCGGACGCTCCGGCGAAAGACGGAGCTGCTCGTCGAGCCCGAGACCGAACCGATGGAGGAGGAGACCGCTATCCCCGACGAGCGCTTGAGCCTCGTGTTCGCGTGCTGCCATCCCGCGCTCGGGATCGAGGCGCAGATCGCGCTGACGCTGCGGTCTCTCGGCGGCCTCGAGACGGACGAGATCGCGCGCGCGTTCATCGTGCCGGAAGCGACGATGGCGCAGCGGCTCGTCCGGGCGAAGCGGAAGATCCGCGACGCCGGCATCCCGTTCCGCGTGCCGCCGGATGACGTCCTTCCCGATCGTCTGGTCTCCGTGCTCCGGGTCGTCTACCTCATCTTCAACGCCGGCTACGGACCGCCGGTACGCCGCGAGCTGTGCAACGAGGCGATTCGCCTCGCAGCGATGCTCGCGCTGCTCATGCCGGACGAATCGGAAGCGCACGGCCTGCACGCCTTGCTGCTGTTCCAGGACGCGCGGCGCGATGCGCGCGTTCGCGACGGGTCGCTCGTCCTGCTGGAGGATCAGGACCGTGCGCTATGGGACGCCGGCGAGATCGCGGCAGGGCAGCGGTCGCTCGAGCGGGCGCTGTCCTTGTCCGCGCACGGG
>DASYFU010000254.1:0-1720 GCA_036498225.1 Gaiellaceae bacterium
GCGCGTCGTCGACGAGCAGCGACACGTCGCCGACGAACGGGGCAAGCCGCTCTGCGTAGCCGGCGTAACGGCCCCACACCTCCTCCAACTCAAAGCCTTCGACCTCGTAGATCCGTTCGAGCCAGAGGTTCTTCTCGGCGAGCGCGACCTCGATCTTCTGACGAAGGATCTTCGGGTCGAGCACGTCCTGCACTCGGATGCCGATGCGAGACGCCTTGTCGGCGTACGCGGGCCCGACGCCGCGCTTCGTCGTGCCGATCTGCAGCTTGCCGAGGCGCCGCTCGCTCGCCTGGTCGATGGCGACGTGCCACGGCATGATCAGGTGCGCGTTGCCCGACACGTGCACCTCGTCGGTCGGATAGCCGAGCGACTCGAAGCGGTCGAGCTCGTCGATCAACACTTCCGGATCGATGACGCAGCCGTTGCCGATGACGCACGGCTTGCGGTTGATGATCCCCGTCGGGATCTGGCGGATCTTGAACGTGTCGTCGCCGACGACGATCGTGTGGCCCGTGTTCGGACCGCCCTGGTAGCGGCAGACGAGATCCGACTGCTGGGCGAGCAGGTCGACGATCTTCCCCTTGCCTTCGTCGCCCCACTGCGCCCCGACGACGACGGTCGCGGGCACGACCCGAAGTCTGCCCTATGTGGAGGCTGACGCTGCGAAGAGCGTGTAGAGGCCCCAGACGGCGAGGCCCGATGCGACGGCCGCGACCGCGAGCGCCGGCACGCTCCGGCGGAACCGCGGAAAGACGAGGAACACGACGAGCTGCGAAACGAAGAGCGCGCCGAGCGACGGCTTCAGCAGGTCGTTGTAGAACCGGTCGGGGGAGGCCAGCGAGATCGCATCCAGCCCGAGGAACGGGACGGCGATCCATGCATACGACGTCTTCAGCGGGATCGCGTGGAGCCAGCGGAGCAGCCGCGCAAGGGCGAGGTACTCGGCGACGACGAGCGCGAGCGTCCCGCCGGCGGTGAGGATGCCGACGACGACGGCGAGACTGCGCCCCGAGTACGCCTGCGCGATCGCCGCGCCCGGCACGGCCGAGTCGCGCAGCGACTCGGGGACGCCGCCGAGCGGGATCGCCGCCAAGAGGAACGCGGCGCCGACGACGGCCACCGAGACGGCGAGCACGCGGCGCATCGTGCGGCTTCCACCCGCGGCCTCGCCGCCGAAGTAGAGCGGCAGGCTCGCGCAGACGAAGAGAAGCGCGGCGCCGCCGGTCGCGCGGCCGGTCGAATCGACAGTGGGGTGCGATGCGAAGTGCGCGCCTGCGTGCGAGAGCTCGAATCCGGCGATGACGAGCAGCACGACGACCTGCGCCGCGCCGAGGACGCCGAGCGCCGAGAGCACCGGTCGGATGGGCAGGAAGACGAAGGCGACGATCGCGGCCGGAATGACGAGCTCGAGCGCGGCGCGGTACGCGTGTACGCCGGGGAACACGGGCGGGAGCAGGTCGTAGACGACGAACGTGATCGTGTACGGGAGGTATAGGAAGTACGCGAACGCCCAGATCCAGCCGTGCGCCACGGCTGCCGGACGGCCGGCGGCCGCCCCGACGAACGCGCTCAGCCCGCCGGCGGACGCGATCCGTTTCGAGAACGCGAGCCAGATCGCGAGCGGCGCGGCGAAGACGACGAGCGCGAGCGCGACGACGAGGCCGGCCGACGTGTCGCCGGCACCGGCGACTCCGGGCAGGAACGTGATGAGCGCGAGCGG
>DASYFU010000255.1:0-2692 GCA_036498225.1 Gaiellaceae bacterium
CGCTGAAGCTCGTCGAGCGCGGCGTGGCGCCCATCCTCGTGATCTCCAGCCCCTTCCGGGACGAGAACTGGACGAAGGCGCACCGGCTGTGCCGCGGGCAAGACGGACACCTGCCGTTCAGGGTCCTCTGCTTCCAGGCCGTTCCGTACAGCACGCGCGGAGAGGCGGAGACGGTCTCGCGACTCGCGCGACACGACGGCTGGACGCGGATCGTCGTCGTCACCTCCGAGTACCACGTCACTCGGGCGCGGATGCTCTTCCACCGCTGCTACCACGGCAGCCTGTGGTTGGTGGGAACCTCTTCTCCCTGGCTGTCGCTGCCTGAGGAGTGGGCGTTCGAGACCGGCAAGCTGCTCGTGCAATCGACAATCGAACGAGCCTGCTAAGTCGAAAGTGCTGCGCACTTTCGACTTCTGAGGGTTCCCGCTTCGCGGGAGCGCTCGACGGCGAAGCCGTCGAGCTCTTGAGGGTCCGAGCGACGGGTTGGTTCTGCGCGCGCGGTGGCGGCTTCGCCGTCCCCACGCGCTGGTGCGGCCTCCGCTAACGCTGCGCGTTAGCTCCGGCCCTCGATGTTTGCTCTACAACCGCGCCTAATGCTTCAAGCTTTCCAACCTCCCGTCGAGCCCTTGTAGGTCCCGCCGAACAACGCAAAGGGTGTTCTCGCGAGGATGCGCAGGTCGAGCCACGGCGAGCGATGCTCGACGTACCAGACGTCCAGCTCGATGCGTTCGTCCCACGGGAGCGAGGCGCGGCCGTGCACTTGCGCCCAGCCGGTGATGCCGGGCTTGATGGCAAGGCGTACGCGCTGCCGCTCGGTGTACTTGTCGACCTGGTAGCGCAGCGTCGGGCGCGGGCCGATCACGCTCATGTCTCCCCGCACGACATTCCAGAGCTGCGGCAACTCATCGAGCGACAGTCGCCGGAGAACGCGGCCCACGGGTGTGATGCGCGGGTCGCCGCGGTCGATCGCGAAGCCCGCGCCCTGGCTTTCCGCGCCGACGACCATCGTCCGCAGCTTCAGCAGCTCGAAGTCCGTGCCGTCCTTCCCGACGCGCCGCTGGCGGTAGAGCGCGGGGCCGCCGCTCGTGAGCTTTACGGCGAGAGCGGATACGGCGAGCACCGGCGAGCCGACGACGAGGACCGCGCCGGCGAGCGCAACGTCGGCAGCGCGGTTCACCGCGTGCCCTCGGCGACGTCCCACGTCGCCGGTACGCCGTGGCGGAGGTAATTGAAGAGCGACTGCACCGTCGCCCACGTCACGAGCACGTAGTAGCGCGGTAGCCCGACTCCGAACAGCGCTGCCGCGAGCACGCCGAGCTGCAGCCCGAGCACGACGGCGTAGATGGTGCCGTGATCGAGAAGTGCGATCGAAGTTCCGAGCAGGACGAGATGGAGCAGGCCGCTCGCATAACGAAGATGCCGGTGCGAGAGCACCTCGACCAGGTACAGGGGCCGCAGGCGGTGCAGCATCTTGCCTTCGAACAGGATGGCCCAGCAGTGCTCGAACATGCGCACCTTGCGACGGTATTCGTCCTCCGTCGTGGGCGTCGCCCTCTCGTACGCATTCGCCTCCGACTCGTATACGGCCCGCCGCCCGCGCTGGACCATCAGGTAGGGGAGCGACAGATCGTGTCCGAAGCGCGGGTCGACCTCGACGTAGTCTGTGCGCCGCACGGCGTAGATGGAACCGTTGCCGCCGGTGACAGAGTCGATCCGCGACTCCGCCGCCCGAACGCCGAGCTCGTAGCGCCAGTAGAGACCCTCCTTGTTGCGGCCGTCGCCGGCCTGGACGTTGAGCCTGCCGCAGACGTACGCGACCTCTGGATCGGCGAAGGAACCGACGAGCGCACGCAAGGCATCCGCCGACCAGCTCGAGTTCGCGTCGGTGAACGCGACCACGTCACTGGACGTCTCGCGGACGGCACGATTCTGAGCCGCGACCTTGCCGCCGCGCGGATTGCGGATGACGCGGGCGCCCGCCCGCTCAGCGAGCTCTTCGGTCGCGTCCGACGACGCGTCGGAGGTGACGACGATCTCGACGCGGTCGGAGGGATAGTCGAGCACGCGCAGGTTCTCGATGCGCCGCTCGATGACGCTCTCCTCGTTGTAGGCGGCCACGATCAGCGCGACGCTCGGCAGGTCGGCGCCCTTGCGAACAGGCCGAGTGTGAAGTCGTGCGAGCGCTGCGGCAGCGAGCGGGTACGCAGCGTGCGTCCACACGAGCGCGGCTAGCGACGCCCAGAAGAGCGCCACGACGACGATCATCGGGCTTCCATCTTGCGCAGGAGTCGGTCGACCTCGGTGCGGTCGACATGAATCGTGGAGCGGGTCGGATCCTCTCGGAGCGACGCGATGCGCCGGGTCGGTGTTCGCCGGTCGACTGTCTCGACGAGCCGGCCGGCGGCGTCGACGCAGAGCTCGAGCGCGAACGGGTTCCGACCGCGGCGATACGTGAGGCAGTCGAAGCCCGGCAGCACGCGGTAGCCGGAAAGCGACGGCGAATCGAGCGGCCCGACGAGAGCGAGGGTGTGCCTCATCCCGGCCATCTCCTCGCGTGCCGCGCGGGCTCGCTCCCACCGGCCGACGGGGATGAGCGCAACGAGGACGACCGCGAACACGGCCGCCCCCAGCGTGAGCCGCCGCAGATCAGCCCGCGGCCACATCGAGGAGCAACCTCCGGTAGCGCGCGAGC
>DASYFU010000256.1:0-5279 GCA_036498225.1 Gaiellaceae bacterium
GGTCGGCCGCATCCTCCCGTCGAAGGCGCTGATCCTGCGTCAGATCGGAAACCGTCTCCGCGCTCCCTACAAGTTTCGGCCGGCCGGCGACCTCGCCGCCGAGATCGAATGGGCGAAGAATCGCCGCGTTCGACCCGAGCAGTATCTGGACGCCGCCGTCGACCGCGAGCCGCCGATCCCGGCCGACCTGATGGCGCGCGTCTACGCCGACTACGAGCGTCGCAAGGAAGCAGACGGCCTCGTCGACTTCGAGGATCTGCTCGAGCGTGCCGTCCGTCTGTTCGAGGAGGACGATCGCGCCGCCGCGACCTTCCGTGCGCAATACCGCGCGTTCACGGTCGACGAGTACCAGGACGTCAACCTGCTGCAGCAGAGCCTGCTCGAGCACTGGCTCGGCGACGGCGACGACCTGTGCGTCGTCGGCGACGACTATCAGTCGATCTACGCGTTCACCGGCGCCGGGCCGGAGCGTCTCCTGGCCGTCCCGGCGCGCTTCCCGCATGCGACCGTCGTGCGGCTCGAGGAGAACTACCGCTCGACGCCGCAGGTGCTCGCACTCGCAAATCGCCTCGTCCCGCGCCTCGGCGGGGCGGAGAAGGTGCTGCGCGCGACGTGCGCCGCCGGCCCCGAGCCGGTCGCCGCCGCGTTCGCGTCGCCTGCTGCAGAGATCGATGCGATCGTCGAGGCGATCCGCGCGCTCGACTCGCCGCTCGAGGATGTCGCCATCCTCTGTAGGACGAATGCGCGGCTGACCGACTTCGAGGAGGCGCTGCACGAGGCGGGCCTTCCCTTCCAGGGCTCCTCGCTGCTCGACCGCGACGCGGCGCGGCGGCTCGTGCGCCGCCTCGACCGCAGCGACCGCGACGCGTCCGTGGCGGTGCGCGAAGCCGCGCTCGACGCCGGCTGGCTGGAGGAGCTCCCGGACAAGCTCGGCGAGCGAGAGCTCGTGCGTCAGACCGACCTCGCGCGCCTCGTTTCGCTCGCAGCCGGGTTCGGTGGCGACGGCGCGGCGTTCGTCGCGGAGCTGCGACGGCGCTTCGATCCCGGCGGCGAAGGCGCACGCGGTGTGCATCTCCTGACGCTGCACCGGGCGAAGGGGCTCGAGTTCGACGCGGTCTTCATCCCCCGGCTCGAGGAGAAGGAGCTGCCGGCGCGGCAGGCGCGCACGCCGGGCGAGATCGACGAGGAGCGCCGTCTTTTGTATGTCGGGATGACGCGCGCGAAGCGCACGCTGTGGCTGAGCTGGTCGGGCAAGCGGTCGCGATTCCTCGCCGAGCTCGGCCACGGGCAGACGGCGGTGCCGACCCGGGCCACCGCCGAGTGGACCCCGGCTGCGGAACGCCTGCGTGCGTGGCGGCTCGAGCGAGCCCGCGCGGACGGCGTCCCGCCGTACGTCGTCTTCCACGACACGGTGCTGCGTGCGATCGCCGACGCGCAGCCTGCCTCGCTCGGCGAGCTGTCGCAGATCGCCGGTGTCGGCCCTGCGAAGCTCGAGCGCTACGGCGACGCCCTGTTGGCCCTGCTCTAGCGGGCGACGAAGCAGCTCGTCGTCGGGTCGACCGACGCGGCGCACTGAACACGCCGGAGCCCCGCCGATCCGGCGGGGCCGAGCGCGACCTCGATGTGACCAACGTGGGCGAGATGGACGGCGACGGATCCACCGAACGGACTCACCTGAGGCCGTGCCGGCCTGTCGCCGGGCGCACTCGCGACGGCGGCCGATGCCGTGGTGGCCAGCACGAGCGCTGCCCTCAGCATGGGGTCATTGTTTCCTACTGGCAGCGGGAGAGAAACTCCCTCAAACGAGTGAAATCTACGCAGCGAGCTCGTCGACCAGGATCTCGCCCTCCCGGAGCGGGATCGGCTCGACCGCAGCCCGCGGCTGCCGGATGACGGCCAGGACGACGACCAGGGCGAGTGCGAGCATCCCGGCACCGACGGTGAGCGCCATCGAGATCGCGTGCGCGAAGCCGTTGCCCTGCGCCGAGGCGAACACGGTCACGAGGACGCCGATGCCGAGCGATCCGCCCAGCTGATGCGCGACGTTCACGAGCCCCGACGCCGCTCCGGCGTCCTCGGCCGCCACCCCGGCGACGCCGGCCGTCGTCAGCGGCGCGAACGTCATTCCCGCGCCCGCGCCGAGGATCACCAGCGGGATCGCGATGCCGGTGAGGTAGGGCGTCCCATCGGACACGCGGCTCAGCAGTGCCATGCCGACCAGCGCGACGAGCGTGCCGAACGCGAGCAGGCGCGTGTTCCCGAATCGGCCGACGAGCCTCGGCACGAACGACGTCATGGAGAACATCACGAGCGTGAGCGGCAGGAACGCCAGCCCGGCCTTGATCGGGCTGAAGCCGCTGACGCCCTGGAGGTACTGCGTGACGAAGAAGAACTGCCCGTACATGGCGCTGACGAAGAGCACTCGCGCGATGTACGCGCCGACGCGCTCGCGGCTCGCGAACAGGCGGAGCGGGGTGATCGGATGCGTCGCCCGGCGCTCGTTCAGGACGAACAGCGCGAGCAGCGTGAGGCCCACCGTGAGCGAGCCGACCGTGATGCGGTCGCTCCAGCCGGCGGTGCCGGCGCGCACGATCCCGTACACGATCGCGAACATGCCAAGCGTCGAGGTGGACGCCCCGGCGAGGTCGAGGTGGCCCGACCGGCGCTCGGTCTCCGGCAGCACGCGCGGCGCCGCGACGATGAGCGCGATCCCGATCGGGACGTTGATGAAGAGCCCCCAGCGCCACGAGAACCAGCTCGTCAGGATGCCGCCGAGGACGAGCCCGACGCTCCCGCCGCCGCCGGCGACCGCCCCGTACCAGGCGAGCGCGCGCGTGCGCTCCGCGCCTTCGCGGAAGCTCGTGGTCAGGAGCGCGAGCGTGGACGGAGCGGCGATCGCCGCGCCGACGCCCTGGAGCGCGCGGGCGGCCAGCAGCCAGGTCGCCGACTGGGCGGCGCCGGCGCTCAGCGAGCCGAGCGTGAAGAGGGCGATGCCGACGACGAACATGCGGCGCCGGCCGAGGATGTCGCCGGCGCGCGCTCCGAGCAGGAGCAGGCCGCCGAACGAGAGGGTGTACGCGTTCTGGACCCAGGACAGGCTGGTGGCCGAGAAGCCGAGGGCGTGGTGGATGCGGGGGAGGGCGTTGATGACGATCGAGACGTCGAGCACGATCATCAGGTAGCTGCCGAGGATGATCGAGAGCAGGCTGAAGCGAGAAGACACAGGGCTCCTTCCGGGCGATGCGTGCGCTAAAATGGAGGGCGCCTCCACAACATTCGGAGGCGACCTCCGGTACTATACGGAGGAACCCTCCACTTGTCAAATCGAATGAGCGATATCGACATCCAGATCCAGCGCCCGATGCGGGCCGACGCCCGCCGCAACTACGAGAAGCTCGTGGCCGCGGCGCGCGATGTCTTCACCGAGCTCGGCGGCTCCGCGCCGCTCGAGGACGTGGCCGAGCGCGCCGGCGTCGGCATCGGCACGCTCTACCGGCACTTCCCGACGCGACAGGCGCTGCTCGAGGCGGTTTACGTCGGCGAGGTCGAGACGCTCGCCCGCGCGGCGGACGACCTGTTCGGGGTTGCGCCCTGGGACGCGCTCGAGCAATGGCTCCGGCAGTACGCCGGCTTCGCCGCGACGAAGCGCGCGCTCACCGAGGCGCTGCTCGAGGCGGGGCCCGAATCGGACGTGCTCCTCTCGTGCCGCACCGCATTCGTGAATGCGGCCACGCCGCTCGTCGAGCGCGCGCAGCAGGCTGGCGCGATTCGTTCCGACACGGACTTCTCGGACATCATCCGCATGGTCGGCAGCGTTTCCGTCGTCCCGACGACCGATCCCGAGCAGCAGGAGCGGATGCTCCAGATCGTGCTCGACGGGCTGCGGTACCGCGGCTCGTGACCGGCGCCGGGCGGGCGAACCCGAAGGTCACGCTCGCCGTCCTCGCGACCTCG
The DNA here is from genome assembly GCA_036498225.1 of Gaiellaceae bacterium. Classification (GTDB taxonomy): domain Bacteria; phylum Actinomycetota; class Thermoleophilia; order Gaiellales; family Gaiellaceae; genus Palsa-739. Next base: position 3,955 of record DASYFU010000256.1, read on the forward strand.
GGCATCGCGTACGCCGTGCTCAGCTCGGCGGTGCTTCCGGCGTTGCCGACGCTCCAGCACGACCTCCACACGTCCGAGAGCGGCGTGGCCTGGCTCCTGACCGGCTACCTCCTCTCGGCGTCCGTCGGCACCGCGATCCTCGGACGTCTCGGCGACATGGTCGGCAAGGAGCGCGTGTTGCTCTGGACGCTCGTCATCCTCGGGGGCGGGACGCTGCTCGCTGCCCTCTCGCACTCGCTGAGCGTGTTGATCGCGGCCCGCGTGATCCAGGGCGTCGCCGGCGGCATCTTCCCGCTCTCGTTCGGGATCGTCCGCGACGAGTTCCCGCGGGAGCAGGTCGCGGGCAGCATCGGATTGCTCTCCGCGATCCTCGGCATCGGCGCCGGCTTCGGGATCGTCGCCGGCGGCTTGATCGTCGAGCACCTGCACTGGCAGTGGCTCTTCTGGATGCCGCTCGTCGTGATCGTCGTCGCGACGTTCGCGACCTGGCGGTTCGTCCCGGAGTCGCCCGTGCGCGTTTCCGGGCGGATCAACTGGCTCGCCGCGCTGCTGATGAGCGTCGGCATCTCCGCCGTGTTGCTCGCGATCAGCGAGGCGACCGCCTGGGGCTGGGGCTCGTCGCGCACGCTCGGGCTGCTCGCCGCGGGTCTCGTCGTCTGCGTCGTGTGGGTCGTGGTGGAGACGCGCAGTGCGGAACCGCTGATCGACATGGCGATGATGCGCATCCGCGGCGTGTGGACGACGAACCTCACCGCGTTCCTGCTCGGGGCGGGGATGTACTCGTCGTTCATCCTGTTTCCGCAGTTCGCGCAGCTGCCGAAGAGCACCGGCTTCGGTTTCGGCGCGTCGGTGGTCGTATCCGGGCTCTATCTCGTGCCGTCGACCGTCGGGATGGTCGTCGTCGGCTTCGCGGCCGGAGCGATCGCGCGCACGTTCGGCTCGAAGCGCGCGACTATCGTCGGCTCGGCCATCACCGCCGCCTCGTTCGCGTTCATCGCGGGGCTGCACGCGCATCCGTACGACCTCCTGATCACGACGGCGCTGCTCGGCGTCGGGATCGGGCTCGCGTTCGCGGCGCTCGGCAACCTCATCGTGCAGGCCGTCGCACCGGAACAGACCGGCGCGGCCGGCGGCATGAACACCGTCATGCGCACGATCGGCGGGGCCATCGGCGGCCAGATCACTGCGACGATCATCTCCGGGCACATCGCGCACAACGGATTGCCCGCCGTCTCCGGCTTCACCGACTCGTTCGTGCTCGCGGCGGTGTTTCTCGTCGTGTGCTCGCTCGCTGCAATGCTCGTTCCGGGCGAGCGAAGCATGGC
>DASYFU010000257.1:0-4086 GCA_036498225.1 Gaiellaceae bacterium
TTCGACTCGCGGTGGCGAACGTAGCGGTCGAGCTCGACGAACGAGCCGGGATCGCACAACTTCTCCGCGCGCTCGCGCGCGAGCAGCCGTCCCTCGTCGCGGCGACGCTGCACCGCCTTCTCGCTGCCGGCGTGGAGCGCCTCGCCGCGCAGCTCCGCGAGCCACGCGAGCTTCGCTTCCGTTGTCTCGTGGTCCGCCACGCGCGGAGCCTAACCTGGGTCGGTGAGACGACGGCTTCCACCCGCGCTTCAGGATCGGGCGTTCGCGTTCCTGTGGTCGTCGTCGCTCGCGAACGGCCTCGCGTCGCAGATGGTCGCGGTCGCGATCGGGTGGCAGGTCTATGCCATCCACCGCAACCCGCTCGACCTCGGCCTCGTCGGTCTCGCAGAGTTCGTGCCGCTCCCGATCCTCGCGTTGCCGGCGGGGCAGATCGCCGACCGCGTCTCGCGCCGGACGATCGCCGCGATCTCCCTTGCGCTCTCGCTCGCGACGGTCGGCGTCCTGCTCGCCATCACCGTCACCGACGTGCACGCGCTGTGGCCGTTCCTGAGCGTCGGCGCGATCGCCGGCGTTGCGTCCGCGGTCGGGAGCCCGGCCACGCGCGCGCTCACGCCCGAGATCGTCCCGGCCGAGCTGCTCGCGGGGGCGATCGCACTCCGCAGCGTCGCCTCGCAGATCGGGATCGTCGCCGGCCCGGCGCTCGGCGGCGTGATCTTCGCGATCGACCCGGTCTCGGTCTACGCCGTGGCCGCAGCGCTGATGGTCGTCGCGCTCGTCGCGATCGTCGCGTTGCCTCGGCGCCCGGCGCCGCTCGCCGACCAGCCACCCCCGGACTGGGAGAGCATCGTCGCCGGCGTCCGCTTCATCCTCGCCACGCGCATGCTCCTCGGGGCGATCTCCCTCGACCTCATCGCCGTGCTGCTCGGAGACTCGATCGCGCTCGCGCCCGTCTTCGCGCGCAGCATCCTCCACATCGGGCCGATCGGCCTCGGCGCGCTGCGTACAGCCCCGTCGCTGGGCGCGCTCGCCGCCGGCGTCATGCTCGCGCGCAAGCCGCTCCGTCGACGTGCCGGCCCGGCGCTGCTGGCGGTGATCGCGACGTTCGGCGCGGCGATGATCGTCTTCGGCTTGTCGAAGTGGCTGCCGCTCTCGCTCGCGGCACTCGCCGTCGCCGGATTCGTGGACATGATCAGCGTCAACATCCGCGCGACGACGCTCGCGGTGGTGACGCCGATGGAGCTCCAGGGCCGCGTCAACGCCGTCGAGTGGGTCTTCATCGGCGCGTCGAACGAGCTCGGTGCCTTCGAGTCCGGGGTCGTCGCCTCGCTCATCGGCACCGTCGCGGCCGTCGTCGCCGGCGGGGCCGTGATGATCGGCATCGCCGCGACGTGGACCCGCCTTTTTCCCGAGCTCGCCCGCATGGGCCCGCTCGAGGAGCTCCAACCCGCATAGATTCCTCCCGTGGAGATTCTCTGGCCGTACGAGAACGGTGAGGTCGGGGAGTTCTTCTACGCGCGCTACAACCACCCGGCGGTCGCCGAGGCCGAAGCGGCGCTCGGTGAGCTCGACGGCGGCACTGCCGTCCTCTTCCCGTCCGGCACCGGCGCGGCGACGGCGCTCGCACTCTGGCTCTTGCGCTCCGGCGACACGATCGCGCTCGCGGAGGGCGCCTACTACGGCACCGGCCGTCTCTTCGAGACGCTCGAGCCATGGGGCCTCCGCCATGTCGAGTTCGACCAGACGGGATCGCCGCCCGACGACGTCCAGCTCCTCTGGCTCGAGGCGCCCGCGAATCCGATGCTGACGATGCCCGACCTCCAGGCCGCCGCCGCCCACCCGGCGCCCGTCGTCGTCGACTCGACCGTCGCGACGCCGGTCGGCCTGCGCCCGCTCGAGCACGGCGCCGACTTCGTGTTGCACAGCGCGACGAAGGCGCTCGGCGGCCACGACGACGTCCTGCTCGGCGTCGTCGTCTGCCGCGACCAGGCCGCGGCCGACGCGCTGCGCCGCTTCCGCAGCCTGACGGGCATCTCTCCGGCGGCCGAGCCGGCCCGGCTCCTGCTTCGAAGCCTGGGCACGCTCGAGGTCCGCGTCCGCCGCCAGGTCGAGACCGCGGCCGTGATCGCGGAGCGGCTCGCCCGGCACCCGAAGGTGGCCCTCGTCCGCTATCCCGGCCTCGGCGGCCTCATCTCGTTCGACGTCGCCGACGCCGGCGCCGCGCGCCGAGTCGAGACGTCGACCCGCCTCGTGACCAACGCGACGTCGCTCGGCAGCGTCCACAGCCTCATGGAGAGCCGCCACCGCTGGGAGGGCGACCGGGTGCCGGGAGGGCTCCTCCGCCTCAGCGTCGGGCTGGAGGACCCCGAGGAGATCTGGGCCGACCTCGCCCAGGCGCTCGACAACGCATAAGAGGACCGCTTCTAACGGTGGGCCGAACGGCCTAGACAGTAGGTCCCTTGTGGCCTATCTTACGTCGGCTCAGGACAACACGCTCAGGGGGCAGCAGTGGCCGTTGCGCAGGGACGCGCGACGTCCGAGGGGCGGACGTCGGGTCAGGGGACCGGGAACGGTAAAGGGGACCACGATGTAACGCGGGCCGAGCTCGAGGAGCTGCTCGCGGCTCTCGCGGCTGCCCGCGATGGTGACTTCGCCGCTCGGCTGCCCGCCCGGGGAACGGGCCTCGGCGCCGATCTCCGCCGCGCCTTCAACGAGGTGGCCGACCGCCGCGAGGCGGTGGCCAAGGAGATCGCCCGCGTCGGCCGTGCCATCGGCCGCGAGGGCCGGCTGACCGAGCGCGCCTCCCGCGTCGGCCTCGACGGCTACTGGGCCGAGACGATCGCCGCGTTCAACACCGTCGTCGAGGACCTCGCGCGCCCGACCAACGAAGTCGCGCGCGTCATCGACGCCGTCGCCCAGGGCGACCTGTCGCAGAAGATGAACCTCAAGATCGAGGGCCGCCCGGTGAAGGGCGAGTTCCTCCGCATCGGCCGCACGGTGAACGCGATGGTCGAGCAGCTCTCCTCGTTCGCGGACGAGGTCACCCGCGTCGCCCGCGAGGTCGGCACCGACGGCAAGCTCGGCGGCCAGGCGAAGGTGCGAGGCGTCTCCGGCGTGTGGAAGGACCTGACCGACAGCGTGAACACGCTCGCCGCGAACCTCACCACGCAGGTCCGCAACATCGCCGACGTGACGACCGCGGTCGCGAAGGGCGACCTCTCGAAGAAGATCACCGTCGACGTCCGCGGCGAGGTCGCGGAGCTGAAGAACACCATCAACACGATGGTCGACCAGCTCTCGTCGTTCGCCGACGAGGTCACGCGCGTCGCGCGCGAGGTCGGCGAGGAAGGCAAGCTCGGCGGCCAGGCCCAGGTCACCGGCGTCAGCGGCACGTGGAAGGACTTGACGGAGTCCGTGAACGGGCTCGCGTCGAACCTGACCACACAGGTGCGCAACATCGCCGCCGTCACCACGGCGGTCGCGAACGGCGACCTCTCGCGGAAGATCACCGTCGACGTCAAGGGCGAGGTGCTCGAGCTGAAGGAGACCGTCAACACGATGGTCGACCAGCTGCGCGCGTTCTCCGCCGAGGTGACCCGCGTGGCGAAGGAAGTGGGAACCGAGGGCAAGCTCGGTGGCCAGGCGAACGTCGAGGGCGTCAGCGGCGTGTGGAAGGACCTCACCGACAACGTCAACACGCTCGCCGGCAACCTCACGGACCAGGTGCGCAACATCGCCGACGTCACGACCGCGGTCGCAACCGGCGACCTGTCGAAGAAGATCACCGTCGACGTCAAGGGCGAGGTGCTCGAGGTCAAGGAGACCGTCAACACGATGGTCGACCAGCTGCGCGCGTTCGCCGCGGAGGTGACGCGCGTCGCCCGCGAGGTCGGCACCGAGGGCCGCCTCGGCGGCCAGGCGTCGGTCGAGGGCGTCAGCGGCGTGTGGCGCGACCTCACCGACAACGTGAACTTCATGGCGTCGTCGCTGACGGAGCAGGTGCGCAACATCGCCCAGGTCACGACCGCCGTCGCGAACGGCGACCTCTCGAAGAAGGTCACCGTCGACGTGCGCGGCGAGGTCCTCGAG
>DASYFU010000258.1:0-3069 GCA_036498225.1 Gaiellaceae bacterium
GGCTGCGCCGCACTAAGCCGGCGGCGCCGGCGGCGTCACCACCTTCTTAGGCCGCGCCTTCCTCGACGGCGCGGTGCTGACGGCCGACTCGCCGATCGAGAACGGCGAGCGGTACGAGCCGATCACCGAGAGGAGGATCGCCGTCGAGACCGCGAACCACCCGGCTGCGGAGTCGTAGCCGCGCAGCACCATGAGGATGCCGAGGCCGATCGACGCGAAGCCGAGGAGCCAGGGCGGCACCTGCTGCCAGATGTGGAACCGTTTCGTCGCCGGACCGACCTGCACGTGCAGGTTCGCCTCGGTCTGGAGCTTCGCCGCATCGATCCGGGCCGCAACCGGAGTGCCGTCGTTCTGCATCGTGCCCTCCGTGTCCCTGATTGACCGGAGCAGCCTAACTCGTCGCGGCGCTCTTCTCCAGCAGGGCGACGGTCTCGACGTGCGGCGTGTGCGGGAACATGTCGACCGGGGTCGCGCGCAGCAGCTCGTAGCCGTACTGCTCGCGCAGCGTCTTGAGGTCGCCGGCGAGCGTCGTCGGGTTGCAGGAGACGTACACGATGCGGGGCGCGCCGATGCCGCCGAGACGGCGGAGCGCCTTGCCGGCGAGACCCGCGCGCGGCGGGTCGACGACGACGACGTCGGGCGGGCCTGAGCGCTCGAGCAGCTCCTCGACCACCTCGCCCACGTTGCCCGCGAAGAAGGCCGCGTTGGCGACGCTGTTCAGCTCGGCGTTCTCGAGCGCGCACGCGACGGACTCCTCGGAGACCTCGATCCCCCACACCGTCAGCGCGTCCTTCGCGAGCGACAGCCCGATCGTGCCGATGCCGCAGTAGAGATCCCAGACGGTCTCGCTGCCCGTGAGCTGCGCGGCGTCGCGCGCAAGCGCGTACAGCTTCTCCGCCATCGCGGTGTTCGTCTGGAGGAAGGCGTTCGGGCGGATGCGGAAGCGCAGGCCGCACAGCTCCTCCTCGATCGCGGGCTCGCCCCAGAGGAGCTCGGCGGGCAGATTCGTGACCTCGGCAGGCCGGTCGTTCACCGCCCAGTGGATCGAGCGCACCTCCGGGAAGCGGCGCAGCACGTCGACGAGGTAGCCGCGCTCGAACTTCTCGCCCGGCGCCGTCACGAGCTGCACGAGCGCCTGGCCGGTGTTGCGCCCCTCGCGCACGATCAGATGCCGCAGATAGCCGGTGTTGTCGGCCTGCGAGTACGCGGGCAGCCCTTCCTCGCGCGCCCAGTCGCGCACCGCGTTGCGGATGCCGTTGCCGAGGTCGGTCGTCAGCCAGCACTTCTCGATGTCGATCACCTCGTCCCAGCGACCGGCCTTGTGCAGGCCGAGCACCGGGCCTTCGTCCGACGGCGCGAACGAGTACTCCATCTTGTTGCGGTAGAAGAAGATGTCCGGCGCGCACGGGACGATCGGCTCGAGCGGAGGCTCGGCGATACCGCCGATGCGCCGCAGCGCGTCGCGAACCTGCGCTTCCTTCTGCGCGACCTGCGCGTCGTACGCGAGATCCTGGAAGCGGCAGCCGCCGCACGTCGGGTAGTGCGCGCACGGCGCTTCGACGCGCTGCGGGCCGGGAGTCACGACGTCGGTGGCGATCGCCTCCGCGAAGCCGCGCTTCACCTTCGTCACACGCGCGCGCACACGGTCGCCGGGCAATCCGCGCCGCACGAAGACGACGAAGCCGTCCTTGCGCGCGACGCCGTTGCCGCCGAACGCGAGCGACTCGACGTCGAGCTCGAGCTCCTCGTGCATCTTCACCGGCGCCGCCATGCGCCCAGCGTAGCCCTAGTCCAATGCGGTGACGTACACCTTGCGGTCGCGCGGGCCGTCGAACTCGCAGAAGAAGATCCCCTGCCAGCGGCCGAGCGCGAGCTTGCCGCCGTCGAGCGGCACGAGGATCTGCGTGCTCATCAGCGACGCGCGGACGTGCGACGGCGCATTCGGGCCGTCCGGGTCCTCGGTGTGCTTCCAGTCCCAGCCGTCGTCGACGACCTTCTGGAGCGCGTTCTCGAGATCCTCCGCGACGAGCGGGTCGGCGTGCTCGTTGATCGTCACGGCGGCCGTGGTGTGCGGCACGTAGACGAGCGCCGCGGCCGCGCCGTTCGCATCGGCGAGCGCGGCCTGCACCTGCTCGGTGATGTTCACGAGCTGGGTCTTCCGGTCGGTTTTCAGGCTGATCTGCTGCACGGCGGTATCCTACGGCGGCCGTGCCGGAGCCGCTGAGCCAACGACAGCTGGACGGGCTGCGCGCCGACGCCGACCGGTTCATCGCCGAGCTCGACGAGGAGGCGTACCTCCACTTCGCGGGACTGAAGGACACGTACGACCTCGTCCCGATCTACGAGCGGCACGCGGAGCTGACGCAGCTCGAGAATGCGCTCCGGATCGGCGCCTCCGTCAACGGCGGGCGCAACACGCGCGAGCTCTGGAAGTTCGCGTGCGAGGGCTATCTCGGGAACTTCGTGCGCGAGGAGTCCGAGCGCATCGCGGAGCTCGAGGCGAAGCTCTCCGCGACGGTCGACGGTGAGGAGATCCCGTACCGGAACATCCGGCCCGCGATCATGAACGAGGAGGATCGCGCCAAACGTGAGCGGCTCGAGCGCGCGCGCAACGAGCTGACCGAGGCGGAGATGAACCCGCTGTACCTGCGCTCCGCGCAGGTCGTGCACCGAGAGACCGAGCGGCTCGGCGCGCCGAACTACACAGAGCTGTATCGCGGCTTCCACTACCCGCTCGACGATCTCGCCGCACAATGCCGGCGCTTCCTCGAGGACACCGACCGGCTGTGGGAAGACGCCGGCGACCGCTTCTTCCGCAGCCGCATCGGCCTGGGCTTCGGCGACATCGAGCGCTGGGACGTCGCGCGCGTCTGGCGCGGCGTGACATGGGACAAGGCATTCCCTGCCGACCGCATGGTGCCGGCGCTCGACGCGTCGCTCGCCGACCTCGGCGTCGATCTCAGCTCGCAGCGGAACGTCGAGCTCGATCTGGAGGATCGCCCGAACAAGACGCCGCGTGCGTTCTGCGTCCCGATCGAGATCCCCGAGCGCGTGATCCTCGTGATCAAG
>DASYFU010000259.1:0-2035 GCA_036498225.1 Gaiellaceae bacterium
CCTCGTCGTCATCACGAGCGAAGTCGAGTGATGACCCCTCATCGTGGCGGCCAAGATGTGGGGTCGCGCTTCGACTTCGCTCAGCGCGACGACGAGGGTGGCTCGACAAGCTCGCCATGACGTTAGCGGTGAAGCGCGACCAATCCGACGACGGCCTCGATCGCAACCAGAACGATCACGATCCACTCCAGCGTGCGGCTCCGCGCGTGCTGCACCTGGTCCTGCAGCACGCGGTACACCTCGCTCACGTTGCGTAGCTTCGCATCGATCAGCCGTTGCCAGTCTGCTAGCCCGAGACGACCTGCGGCGCCGCGGTAGAGACGTGCGTAGTACGCGTCGCCGATGATCTTCAGCGCGTTGGTCGTCCGATCGGTGAGCTCCAAGACGTCGACGAGCAGAAACCGCACCTGCGCCGCGCGTTCGTCGGCGCGGCGGCTGAAGCGTCCCACCGGGCGCCCAGGCTCGAGCCGGTAGATCGTGTCGAGCTCCGCGTCGAGGCGCGCGTCGTACGTGCGAAACTCGACCAGCTGCGAGTTCGCGAACTCGAGAATGTCCTCGACGGCCTCCGCTCCGTCGGCGCGATCGTACACAAATGCCGCATCCCACTGCATCACGACCAGATCGTCGGGATAGTACGAGAACGCGAGCCGCAGCGCTTCGGTCTGCTCGGTCGCAACGAGGTCACGCTCCTCGAACAGCAGCAGCTTCGCGAGCGCGGGTCCGAGCTCGCCGGTAAGGCGCTCGGCAGCAACCGGCGACTCGAAACGCTCGACCTCGAGCACGAAGTAATCCTCGACCAGCGCCGGGTGCGGATCGTCGAGCGTGCCGGCGATCTCGGCGAGCACGTCGTCGAGCGCGGCGTGCGCGAGCGCTTCGAGGTTCGGATCGTTGCGCAGCCGTCGCGTCAACTCCGCGAACGCCGACCACGATCCCGCGAACGGGACGGTGATCCGCACCGAGACGACGCCGAAGTCGAAGATCTTCGCGCGCATCGTCGCGTCGAGCTGTTCGAGATCAGGCAGCCTGACGATCATCGGCGGGACCGGATACTGAATGAACTCGGAGCTCGCCTCACGGCGCAGCTGCAGCGGTGCGCGCGACACGCCTTCGCCGCGGACCGTGCGCAGCCGCGCGAGGTCGATCGTGTCGGCGACGTCGTAGACGAAGAGCGCGCGAAACGCGCCGCGCGCGATCGCCGGCAGGTCGCCGCCGGTCCGGTCCATCGCAGCCCCTTACCGAAGGGCTGCGGCGTTCTCCCGCAAGTCGGCGAGGATCTTGTCGCGGCTGGTGAGCAGGTGGCTGCGCAGCACCGCTTCGGCGCGGTCGGGATCGCCGTACGAGATCACCTCGGCGAGGAGCTGGTGCTCCTGCCAGACGCTCGGCGCATACGTCCCGACCTTCAGGTACGCGTGCATCACGCGCATGATCTTCCACCACTGGCTGCCGAGCGCTGCAATGAGATGCGGGTTGTCGGAGCCGGCGGCAATGTCGGCGTGAAAGTCGCGATCGAGGTGGAACAGGCGCGTCAGCGCGCGCTGCTCGACGGCCTGCTGCGCTTCGTCCGCGAGTCGTGCCGTCGAGGCGCGGACGTCGACGAACCGCTCGGCGGCGCGGCGGACGGCCAACGTTTCGAGCGCGAGCCGCAGGTCGTAGAGGTCGACGATGTCCTTCGGAGCCAGCGGCCGGACGACGGCGCCGCGGTTGGGGCTGATCGTGACCAGCCCCTCGCCTTCGAGCTGGCGGAGCGCCTCGCGCAGCGGGATGCGGCTGACCCCGAAGGCGGCGGCCAGGTCGTCCTGCACCAAGCGTTCGCCCGCCCGATAGCGGCCGGTGAGGATCGCCTCCCGCAGGGAGTCGAGGAGGGACTCGAAGCGCGTCTCGGGTCCGCGGGGCTCGACCGCGTTGATGATCACGCAGATTGTATACAACTTTCCTGAGGGGATTGCAATCGAGAGAAGATTATTGTATACAATTTTTTGCCGAAGCCCGAGCCCGGTCCAGGAGGTCCGTCCCATGCAGACGCCCGAGAGAGTTC
>DASYFU010000260.1:0-2139 GCA_036498225.1 Gaiellaceae bacterium
CGCCGCAGTCGCATACCGCCGCTGCGCCTCCCGTGGCGGTCGCGCCGCGCCGCGCCGCGCCGGTCTCGCTCGCGGCCTAGTACGTATAGAAGCCGCGGCCGCTCTTCCGGCCGAGCAGACCTGCGTTGCGCATCGCGACGAGCCGCGGCGGAGGCGACATCCGCTGCTCCCGTGTCTTCTCGTACAGCGCTTCGCTCGCGTGCACGTGCACGTCGATGCCGACGAGATCGACGAGCTCGCACGGGCCCATCGGCCAACCGGCGCCGTGCTTCATGCCGGTGTCGAGATCCTCGGGAGACACGCGCGCCTCGTCGAGCACACGGATGCAGTCGTTCAGCAACGGGATGAGCACGCGGTTGACGACGAAGCCGGGCGTGTCGAAGCAGCGAATCGGATGCTTGCCCAGCTTCTCTCCGAGCGCAAACGCGCATTCGAACGCCTCGTCGGACGAGAGCTCGGCGCGCACGATCTCGACGAGCGGCATCAGCGGCGCCGGATTGAAGAAGTGCATGCCGACGTCGCGCTCGGGCGTCGCAATCGCGGATGCGATCTCCGTCACCGAGAGCGCGGACGTGTTCGTGGCGAGCACGGCATCGGGACCGCACACTCGCTCGAGCTCGCGAAAGAGCTCCTGCTTCGGCGCGAGCTCCTCGACGATCGCCTCGATCACGACATCGCAGCCGGCGAGATCGGCGACGTCGGTCGTGAGCGTCAGTCGCGCCACGGCCGCGTCGCGCGCGTCCTGCTCCAGCTGACCCTTCTCCACCTTGCGTGTGAGGAAATGCGCGATCCGATCGCCCGACTGCTCACCGAGCTCGAGCGTGATCTCACGCCCGATCGTCTCGAGACCAGCCTCCACGCAGAGCTGCGCGATGCCGCCCCCCATTGCGCCGAGGCCGACGACACCGACGGTGCGGATCTCCTTCGCCACGACGCGTGAGCCTACCGTTCGAGCCGCGGTCCGAGTGTCGCGATGAGCAGGCCCGCGAACGCGACAACGCCGAGCGCCCCGGTCAGCCCTACACCGCGCGCGAGAAATCCGATCGCGGGGCCGTTGATCACGCCGCCGGTGTAGCCCGCCGTCGCGACGGCGGCTATGCCGGCGCCCGACGACACCCCAGGCGCGGAGGCGGCGAGCCTGAAGAGCGCCGGCACGAGTGCGGCGCACCCCGCTCCGACGCATGCGAACCCGACGAGCGCGGGCACAGTCGAACGCGTCGCGAGCGCGAGCGTCATTCCGGCGAGCGTCAGCAGCCCGCCGGCGCGCGCGAGTCCTGATACCCCCCACCGCGTTGTGAAGCGATCGCCGACGAGCCGTGCGAACGCCATTGCGATCGAGAACGCGACGACGCCGCCCGCGGCGACCGCGGCGCTCGTGTGTACTGGCCCCGTCAGGAAGACCGCGCTCCAGTTCATCGCCGACGTTTCGACGAACATGCAGCAGAACGTCAGAAACGCGGGCAGCGCGAGGGCGCCACGCGGCAGCGCCAGGTGCGCCGTGTCGACGGCCGCGTCCGCGTCGCCCGGCAAGAGCTTCGGACGGATCGCCACCGCGACCACCAGCGTCGCCGCGGCGATCACGGGAAACTGGAGCCGCGGGCCGACGCTCGCCGCCGCTGCGCCCGCGGCAATCGCCGAGCCCGCGAGGAGCCCGAAGCTCCACGCGCCGTGCAACGCCGAGAGGATCGGTCGGCCGACGCGCTCCTCGACCGCGACGGCGTGTGCATTCACTCCCACGTCGAGGATGCCGATCCCTGCGCCGAGCACCGCGGCCGCGGGCACGAGCAGCACGAGCGACGGAGCGAATGCGGTGAGGGTGAGCCCGCCGGCGCCGACGAGCAGTCCGAACATGAGCGGGCCGCGGCTGCCGAAGCGCGACGCGAGCCAGCCTGCGACGGGGAGCAGCAGCGTCGCGGCGACCGAGACCGAGAAGATGACGAGGCCGAGCCGTCCGCTGTCGAGTCCGAGCCGGTGCTTGAACGACGGCAGGCGCGCGGCCCACGTGCCGTCGATCGTCCCGAGCGCGACGAACGCCGCGGCGACGGCGGCGTGCGCTGTCGAAGGACGCCCGGCCGCCACACGGCGAGCCTAGCTAGAGCAGTTCGCCGATCCCTTTGGCGGCAGCGGCGAGGCCGCCGT
>DASYFU010000261.1:0-4363 GCA_036498225.1 Gaiellaceae bacterium
CCTGCGCGACCCGAAGCGTTTCCAGCGCCTCGGCGCAAAGGTGCCGAAGGGATTGCTGCTGTACGGGCCGCCGGGCACGGGCAAGACGCTCCTTGCGAAGGCGGTCGCGCACGAGTCGGGCGCGCACTTCTACTCGGCGAGCGCGTCGTCGTTCGTCGAGATGTTCGCCGGCCTCGGCGCGGCGCGCATCCGCAAGCTTTTCCTCGAGGCGCGCAAGCACGCGCCCGCGATCGTGTTCATCGACGAGCTCGACGCGGTCGGCGCGCAGCGCACCGGCCACGGATTCAACAGAGAGCAGGACCAGACGCTCAATCAGCTCCTCGTCGAGCTGGACGGCTTCGAGGGCGCGGAGCAGGTCGTCGTCATGGGCGCCTCCAACCGCATCCAGGATCTCGACCCGGCGCTCCTGCGTCCGGGCCGCTTCGACCGGCAGATGCTCGTCCCGCCCCCGGATCTCTCGGGGCGAGAGGCGATTCTCGGCGTGCACACGCGCAGCAAGCCGCTCGCCGCGGACGTCGACCTCAACCAGGTCGCGCGCCAGACGAGCGGGCTCACGGGCGCCGAGCTCGCGAACATCTGCAACGAGGCCGCGATCTTCGCCGGCCGCCGCGGGGATCAGTACGTCACGCAGAAGGACTTCGACAACGCCATCGAGCGCGTCGTCGCCGGCCTGCAGCAGAAGAAGGTACTGACGGACAAGGAGCGGCGTATCCTCTCGTACCACGAGGGCGGCCACGCGCTGATGTCCCATCTCATGGGCAACGCGATGGAGTTGCAGAAGGTGACCATCGTCTCGCGCGGCGATGCGCTCGGGTACGCGTTCTATCTCCCGGAGGAAGACCGGTACATGCAGACGAAGGAGGAGCTGATCGACGTGATGATCGTCGCGCTCTCCGGCCGCGCCGCGGAAGAGGTCGTCTTCGGGCGCGTCACGAACGGCGCCGCCAGCGACCTCGAGAAGGTGACCGAGATCGCGCGCGCGATGGTGTTCGAGTGGGGAATGTCGGAGTCCGTGTCGTCGCGCACGTTGCGTGCCGACAACTACGCGCTCTCGGAGGAGACGAAGCGGCTGCGCGACAGCGAGCAGGCGCTCCTCACGGACACCGCGTACGCCGAGGCCCTTCGCCTGCTCAAGAAGCACCGCGCGTCTCTCGACCGGATCGCTGCGGCGCTCCTCGAGAAGGAGACGCTCGTGCGCGACGAGGTGCTCGTGCTGCTCGCGGACGTCGAGGCCGAGTCCCGCGCGTCCGAGTCGGTCGGCGTGCCGCGCGTCGTCGCGTCCGACCGGATCTAGTCAAGCGCCCGCGTCATCACGCCGATCCTTTCTCCGCCTGTACGATCGCTGTCGTGGATGCCCGCGGGATCCATCACGTCGGCCTCGCGGTCACCGATCTCGACGAGGCCGTCTCGACGTACGAGCGCTATTTCGGCGGCCGGCTCGAGCATCGCGTGCGCGTCGAAGACCAGGGCGTCGAGGCCGCATCCGTGCGCGTCGGCTGGAGCCGCGTCGAGCTGCTCGCACCGCTCGGCGAGGACACGCCGGTCGGGAAGTTCATCGCGTCTCGCGGGCCCGGCATGCACCACGTGGCCTATGAGGTCGAGGACGTCCGCGTCGTCCTCGAAGACCTCGCCCGGCACGGCGCCGAGCTGATCGACACCGAGCCGCGACGGGGGATGTTCGGCCTGGAGATCGCGTTCGTGCATCCTGATTCCGTCCACGGTGTTCTCACGGAGGTGGTTTCGAGTGGCTAGCGGGGAGCGGGTTCGGGTCGAGGTCGGGTTCCAGGGCGGGCAGGTGATCGGGACGTTCGTCACGCTGGAGACCGCCGATCAACTGGAGCGGGCGCTGCACGAGGACGGCCCGCGGGTCGTCGTCCTCGACACCGACGAAGGGCCGTACCACGTCGTGGTTCCCGAGGTGGCCTACCTCCGGCGCTTCAACCGCGCGAGCAGGGTCGGCTTCACCGCCGCCTGATCCGGGGTTAGTCCGGTCGCCGGCGGGGGGAAGCACAACCAGATGAATCGTCCTGCGGATGAGAACGTCCGCCGCCTCGTGGAGCGGGCCCAGCAGGGCGACCGCGACGCGCTCGAAGAGCTGTACCTCATCCACTTCGATCGCATCTACGGCTACCTCCACATGAGCGTCGGCAACCGGCACGACGCCGAGGACCTGACGACGCAGACCTTCCTGAAGATGCTCGAGTCGATCGGGCGCTTCAAGTGGCGCTCGGCGCCCTTCTCCGCGTGGCTGTTCCGCATCGCGCACAACCTCGCGATGGATCACTTCCGCGCGCGCCGGCGCTGGCAGCCCGAGGAGGAGGTGCCGGAGCCGCCCGGGTCGGAGGAGCCGTCGGCGGAGATGCTCGCGATGCACTCGATCGGGCGCCAGTCGATGATGGAGCTGATCGAGACGCTCTCGCCCGAGCAGCAGCAGGTGCTCACGCTCAAGTTCGTCTTCAACTTCGCGAACGCCGACGTCGCGACCATCCTCGGGAAGACCGAGGGAGCGATCAAGTCGCTCCAGCACCGCGCGCTCGCGTCGCTCCAGAAGCAGGTCACCCAGAAGACGTAGCTAGCCTGCCCGCGTGGCACTGGAGGTCGGGATAGTCGGGCTGCAGAGCTCCGGCAAGTCGATGCTGTTCGCGGCGCTCACCGGCGCGCGGGCGCACGGCGAGGTCGGCATGGCGGCGATCCCCGATCCGCGCCTCGACCAGCTCGCCGACGTCGTGCACGCACGCAAGATCACGCCCGCCGCGGTGCGTGTCGTCGAGGTGCGGGGAACCGGGCCGGAGCTGCTGGGGAAGCTGCGCCAGGTGGACGCGCTCCTCGTCGTCCTCGACGGCTTCTCGGGGACGCGCGTTCCGGACGACGATCTCGAGACGCTGAAGCTCGAGTTGCTCGTCGCCGATCGCGACCACGTCGAACGCCGTCTCGATCGCGTCGCGAAGCAGGCGAAGTCGGGCGATGCGAAGGTGAAACGCGAGGCCGAGGACCTCGAGCGGCTGCTCGCGCATCTCGACTCGGGGGAGACGCTCGCCGAATGGGACGACGAGCTCCCTCCGGAGCTGGAGCCGCTGACTGCGAAGCCGCTGCTCGCCATCGTGAACGGCCCCGACGGGATCGACCTCCAGCTCGAAGCCGAGCTCGCCGAGATGCCCGAGGACGAGGCGGCAGAGTTCCGCAGCGGCAGCGAGTCCGCGCTCGCGTCGACCGTGCGGCGGCTGGTGGAGACGCTCGACCTGATCACGTTCTTCACCGCTGGCGAGAAGGAGACCCGCGCGTGGACGCTGCGCCGAGGTCGCACCGCGATCGACGCAGCGGCGACCATCCACACCGACATCGCGCGCGGCTTCATCCGCTGCGAGGTCGTGCGCTGGGACGATCTCGTCGCGGCCGGCGGCCATGCGGAGGCGGCGCGAGCCGGCAAGCAGCGCCTCGAGGGGAAGACCTACGTCGTCGAGGACGGCGACGTGCTCAACGTGCGCTTCAACGTCTGAGGATCGCGCGCCGGTCGACGATCTCGACGAGCTCGTAGCCGAGTGAGGCCGCCTCGTTCAGCTGCTTTTCCCACGACGCTGCATCGCCTTCGAGCGGGACAACCCGGAACGCAGGCTCCGGAGTCGCCTCCAACAGTGGGACGTCGATCTTCGCGCCGTGCAGGAGCTCACAGCCGCGACTGGCGGTGCCGCTGATTCCGACGAGCAGGTGGCGCGGCTCGATCGCCGCGTGGCCGTGCGTCAGCGCGGCGCGCAGCGCGAGCTCGAGGGCCTTTTTCGCGTCGGGCGTGAACGGGATCCGGCCGGTTGGCTGCGCGCTCCCTGGCTCGAGCTGGGCGCGCACGCTTTCGGGCGACACGTCGACGACCCCAGGTGCCTCGGCGAGGACGCCGAGCAGGAGATGCTCCGTCCCGATGTGGTCGTGCCCGAGGCCGCGCGCCTCCTCTTGCGCTGCTCGGATCGCCGCGCGCGCCATGGGCGTGAAGCGATTGAGGAACGGGCCTTCCCCTCCCGGCCGCCGTCGCAGCCGTCCCAGTCTCCGCGCGGTATTCGTCGCCGGCAGGTGCTCCTGCAGGAGCTGGACGGTCTCCGCTCCGATCGAGCGGTCGTTCTCGGCCGCCCGCTCCCGCAGAAGCTCGTACAGGTCGTCCGGGATGTTCCGGACATGCAGCGTCGCCATGGTGCGCAACGCTAGCACTGTGCTACCGGATTAGCAACAGCCGTCGCCGCAGCAGCCTCCGGCCTCGCAGCTGTCGTCCATCGGATCCTCCTTTCATCGATAGCCCTCGATACAGCTATATTCATACACGTCGATGAAGGCGCTGCCAATCCTCTGCTGCGGGCCTGCGACGCCGGCCCTCAATCCC
>DASYFU010000262.1:0-9151 GCA_036498225.1 Gaiellaceae bacterium
CCGACGGTGAGCGGCCCGAAGTCCTTGACGCGGAACTTCCACAGGCACTCGGGCATGAGCTCCTCCCACGCGACCTCCTCGATCTCCTCGATCTGCGTGGTCTCGAGCGCGGCGGCGCCGCCGACGATGGCGAAGTAGACCATCCCGAGCTTCTGCATCGGGGCGATCGCCTCGTCCGGGAAGCCACCCTTGCCGCAGATCGCGCGCACGCCGTACTGCGCGCCGAGCGGCTCGGTGAAGCGCACCATGCGCGCGCTCGTCGTCGTGCCGATGCAGACCTTCTCGTACTTGCCGTCGGCGAGCTTGCGCACGCCCGGCGCCGTGTGCAGGAGGAACGCACCCTTGAGATCCATCGGCGGCTCGATGCCCTGGTCGAAGATGCGGATCTGCGTGCGGTCGCGGATGCCGATGATGTGGCCCTGCACGGTCACCTCGTCGCCGGCGCGGAGCTTGAGGATCTCCTGGGGATCCGTGATCGGGAACGTGACCTCGTGCGTGGCCATCTCTAGGCCTCCCGGTCGAAGTCGGTGGTCCCGTCGGCGGCGATGTGCGCGCTCGCCCGCCGCGCCGCCCAGCACTGGTAGTTGACGGCGACGGGGTTGAGCGTCATGTGCGTGTCCGCGTGCTCGATGTGGCAGTTGAGGACGGTGACGTCGCCGCCGAGCCCCATCGGCCCGATGCCGGTCTCGTTCAGCAGCCCCACGAGCTCGTCCTCGAGCTCCGCGACGATCGGGTCGGAGTTGCGCGTGCCGATTGGCCGCGCGATCGCCTCCTTCGCGAGATACATCGCATAGTCGGCGGAGCCGCCGATGCCGACGCCGACGATCCCGGGCGGGCACGGCTTGCCGCCCGCGCCGACGATCGACTCGAGCACGAACTTCTTGATCCCCGTGACGCCGTCGGCGGGGACGCACATCTTGAGGAAGCTCATGTTCTCGCTGCCGGATCCCTTCGGCACGCACTTCACGTCGAGCCCGTCCCAGTCCTGGATGAACTCCCAGTGCACGATCGGCAGGCGATAGCCGATGTTCGGGCCGGTGTTCTCGCGCGTGATCGTGTGCACGGCGTTCGAGCGCAACGGATGCTCGATCGTCGCGCGCGCGGTGCCGTCGCGCAGCGCTTCGTAGATGCGCGCGGGGTGGAGCGGGAAGTGCTCGCCAACGCGGCACGTGTAGACGGCGATGCCGGTGTCCTGGCAGACGAGGTTGTTCTCGCCGTCGGCGACCTCGACGTTCTTGAGGATCGTGTTGAGCACGCGCTGCCCCGGCACAGACGTCTCGCGCCCGGCAGCGGCCTTCAGCGCGTCGCGCAGGTCCTGCGGGATGTCCTTCAGCGCCCAGACGTACAGATGCGCGGCGGCGTCCTCCACCGCGGCGTGCAGGTCAGTGTCCAGCAGCTGCGGCACCGGCTCTCCTTCCGAAGACGACGCATTCCAAGAGTGAGTTGCCCATCATGCGATTGCGCCCGTGCGTGCCGCCCGCGATCTCGCCGCAGGCGTACAGGCCCTCGATCGTCGTCTGCGCATCGCGGTCGATGACGAGGCCGCCGTTCTGGTAGTGCAGCACGGGGTAGGTCATGATCTTCTCGGCGAGCGGGTCGATGCCGCCGGCGCGGTAGCGGCGCAGCATGTACGGGAGCGAGAGCTCCGCGTCGTGCGCGCTGATGCGCGTCGTGTCGAGCCAGACTGCGGGGCGGCCGTCGGGTGTCTCGACGCCCTTGCCCTTCTCCACCTCGTCGACGATCGCCTGCGCGACGACGTCGCGCAGGCCGAGCGAGTCCGTGAACTCCTCCTCGTCGGCGTTGAGCAGGACGGCGCCGTACGCACGCGTCGTCTCCGGGATCGAGTAGCCCTGCATGTTCTCGGGCCACGCGCCGCCGTTCGGGTGGTACTGGAGCGCGTCGAGGTCGCGCGACTCGGCGCCGAGGCCGAGCGCGATCTTCGTCACCTCGCCGGTCGCGCCCGGATGGTTGGTGGAGAGCTCGCCGCGCTCCTCCGCCTCGCGGTAGCAGCGGCCGCCGGCGGCAAGGACGACCGTTGCGGCTTGGATCGTGTGATCCCCCACGCGCGCGGTCCATCCGGGCTCGAGCTCGTGCAGCGGGGAATTCGGGAACGTCGTGATCGACGAGGATTCGACCGCGTCGCGCAGCGCCTTCGTGATCGCGTTCCCGGTGCGGTCGCCGACCTGCAGCAGCCGCTGGCGCGACGCACCCCCGCAGCGCGCAAGGCGGTAGCCGCCGTTCTCGCGGGTGAATTCGACGCCGAGCTCCTCGAGCCAGTGGATCGCCGACGGCGCCTCCGACGTGAGGATCTCGACGAGCTCCATGTTCGCCGTCTCGTGCGAGCTCTTCCACACGTCCTGCGCGTGCTGCTCGGGCGAGTCGTCGTCGCCGAAGGCAGCCTGGATGCCGCCCTGCGCCTTCGCCGAGTTGCACGACTGGAGCGAGCCCTTCGTCGCGATCGCGACGCGTGCGCCGGCCTTCTCGGCGGACACGGCGGCCGCGAGGCCCGAGGCCCCGCTCCCGATGACGAGCACGTCGAATGCCGCTGCAGAAGCCACGCCAGGCCGAATGGTCCCCGGGTGTGGCTAATTGCACCAATAAGCGACCCATATGCAGCGCCGACCAGATCATGGCCGAAAGAGCGATCTTGATTGTCAATCTTGACAACGGTACGGTGCGCCGACTGTCGTCCATGCGAGGAGGCGAACGATGTTCGACCAGCTCGCGGAGGAGCTGCTCGACCTCCGCGTCACCGAGAAGGGATCGCCGGCGGTCGGGAGCGCGTACGCGGCCTTCCCGCTCTGCATCGCGATCGTCCTCTGTTGCTCCTGCTCGAAGAGCAAGACCGAGTAGCGGATGACGTCCTCGGAGCGGCCGCTGCTCAAGCCGTGGTACCGGCTCTCGGCCGAAGGCGGCCGCTCCGTCCTGCGCTACGCGGGGTCCGTGCTCGAGTTCGAGGGCGCAGCGGCCGAGCGGCTCGTCCCGCACCTGCTGCCGCTCCTGGACGGCGCCCGGACGGTCGACGAGGTGGTCGCGGAGCTCGGCGAGCCGGTGCGGCCCGCCGTCGAGCATGCGCTCTCCCTTCTGCGGGGCCACGATCTTCTGACCGAGGGCGTCGCGGGCTCGAGCCCGTCGTGCGAGCTCCTCGCCGCGACGACCGGGCACACGATCGTGGAGATGCAGCGGCGCCTGGGCCGCGCCGAGATCCACGTCCTCGGCTCTGGCCCGACCGCCGAGTCGATCTGCCGCCTGCTCGAGTCGAGCAACCGCCCGGACTGGAACGAGCCTCCGCCTCGGCCGGGATTCGTCGTCGCAGCGCCGTCGGGCGCAGAGGTGCACCGGCTCACGGATTTCAACCGCATCGCCATCGAAACACGAACCGAATGGATGCAGGTTCTTCCGTTCGACGGCCGACTCGCGGCGGTCGGCCCCGTCTTCGTTCCGGGCGAGACCGCCTGCCATGAATGCTTCCTCTTCCGCCGCGACGCGACGATCTCGCCGACGCGCGACCGGACGCGCGGCACGTATCTCGAGTCTCCCGCGATCAACGCCGTCCTCGCGGGCCTCGCTGTGCACGCGGCTCTTCGCCACGTCACCGCCGGCGGTGACGCCGGCACGCTCCTCGCAGTCGAGCTCGCGCCGGACGTTCGCTGCACACGTCATTTCGTCTATCGCGTCCCGCGCTGCGCCGCCTGTTCGACGACGGCGCGCCGAGCCGCGCTCGCCCCGTGGAGCGACCTTGCCGCTTGACTCGCTCGTGTCGCCGCTCGTCGGCCTCGTCCGCGGCATGCAAGAAGCCCTTGCCGGTCCGGAAGACGCGCGCACGGCGGCAGCGTGGTGCGAGACCGCGTACCCGCACGCGCTCGTCGGCGGTGGCTCGGGCCTCTCCGTCCGCGATGCGCGCGCCGCCGCGATCGGCGAGGCGATCGAGCGGTACTCGGCGTGCATCGTCGATCCGGATGCCTGTGTCGTCGCGACCGCGCGCGACCTCGGAGCGGCGGCCGTCGATCCCGCGCGCTTCGCTCTCTTCTCCGAGCGCCAGTACACGTCAGTGGGCTTCCCGTACGCACGCTTCGACCGCGACATGCGACTCGCCTGGATCGAGGGCGTGTCGCTGCCTCGCGGTAAGCGAGCGTGGCTTCCGGCGCAGCTCGTGCACCTCGCCGGGCACGAGGACGAGCCGCCGATCTGCCGCACGACCAGCAGTGGGCTCGCGTGTCACACGACGTTCGAAGGTGCAACCGAGGCGGGGCTGCTCGAGCTGCTCGAGCGCGACGCCTTCATGATCACATGGAAAGCCCGACTCTCGTGGCCATTGCTCGACTGGGGCGACGACGAGCGGCTCACATCGTTCGAAGAGACGTTCCTACGGCCGACAGGCCTGCACTGGCACGCGGTCGACCTCAGCGCGTTCTGGGACGTCCCGATCGTCGCCGCGGTCGTCCGAGGAGGCTCGTCGCTCGGCGTCGGCGCGGGCGCAGCCTCGACCGTTCAGCGTGCCGTGATGAAGGCGCTCGACGAAGCGACCCGCGTTCGCACCTGGGCGCGGGCACTCAGCGCCACGGGCGTAGAGGCACCGGCTGCGGAGGACATCGAGGAGCTCGACGACCACATACGGTTCTACGCCGATCAATGCAACGCGTCGAAGGTCGACTTCCTCGACGGATCGCCGCAACGGCAGCGCGTCGAGAACGTGGAGTCGGTGGACGGCGGAATCGAGGCGCTGTGCCTCCGGCTCGCACGGCGAGACATCACCGCGTATGCCGTGGACGTCACATCGTCAGACGTACGCGACGCGGGGCTCTTCGTGGTTCGCGTTGTCGCGCCCGAGCTGTGCGCGCTCGACGTCGAGCACACCGCCCAGCTGCTCGGGGCGAGACGGCTGTACGAGTTCGCGAGCCGCGATCTCAACCCCCATCCCCATCCGTTCCCGTGAAAGCGCTGCATGCACCCCTCGTGCGCGCGCAGGTGTACGGCGAGGGCGAGCCGGCACTCGACGATCCCGCCGAGCTCTTCCACGAAGCGTCGAAGCTCCATCCGGCGCTCGCCCAGCGGCAAGCGGCCGGCATCGCGCGCCTCGAGACGAGCGACGTGCTGAAGGCAGCCGCAGCACATCCGGTGCGCCGCAACCCGCTGCGGCGCCTGCACCCGCTGCCCCGGCCGACGCGGCCACCGTGCACGTTGTGGTCGGTCGTCGACCGACGTCGCAGCCGCCGCGAATTCGACGGCTCAGCGCTCAGGCGCGCCGACCTCGCAACGATCCTCGACACCGCGTACGGCGTGCGCCGGGGCGAACGGCGTACCGTGCCGTCCGGCGGCGCGCTCTATCCGCTCGAGCTGTATGCGGCCGTCAGGCACGTCGACGGCGTCGCGCCGGGTGTCTACCGCTACGACTCCGAGCTCCACGCGCTCGAGGAGCGCGAGCTGCGCAATCCCTGGCCGGCGCTCGAGACCGCATGCCCGCTGACGGGCCTCCTGCGCGGAGGCGCGGCGGCGCTCCTCGTACTCGCCGTCTTCGGACGTACGCGCTTCAAGTACGGCCAGCGTGGCTATCGCTTCGCGCTCCTCGAAGCCGGCCACGTCGTCCAGAACGCCGTCCTCGCGGCCGCCGCACTCGACCTGCCGGCCCTTCCGCTCGGCGGCTACTACGACGCGCAGGTGGACGAGCTCGTCGGCGCCGACGGCCTGGAGGAGTCGGTCGTGTACGGCCTCGTTCTCGGCGGAGCGCGATGAGCCGCACGCTCGTCTCGGTCGCAGCGCTGGCGACAGCATGTCCAGCACTCCTCTGGCTCGCACCGACTGCGCCGCCCCGCGCACCGCTCCGCCACCTCGCCTCGGCGCCGGTCGGTCTGGCGGCCGGCATCGCGCTGTTCCTGCTCCTCGCGCACGCTCGGCCGCGCATCTTGCTCACGCCGACTGCGTTTGCGACCGCGTTGGTCGTCGCCGCCGTCGGCACGAGCGAGGAGGCGATCTGGCGCGCGTTCGCGCTTGGACGCATCGCACCGAACGCGGGGCTGTGGGCGGCCGTCGCGGTGACATCGGCCGCGTTCGCGGCCACGCACCTTCCGACGCTGCGACTGCGCGGAACGGCGATCCAGCTCGGCACGGGCACCGTCTTCGGCGTGCTGTTCGCGGCGACGGGGAGCCTCGTCGCCTGTGCGCTCGCGCACGCCGCTTACAACGTGCTCGCAGTGCTCTCCCGCCGCGTGCCGGCGACCGCCGCGATCGAACTTCGAGGAGCGGAGAAACGATTCCACGACCGCGTGGCGCTCCAGCCCTTCGACGTGAGCGTCGAGCCGGGAGAGCTGCTCGCGCTCCTCGGCCCGAACGGAGCCGGCAAGACGACGCTCGTGAGCCTCATCGTGGGCTTACGCCGCCCGAGCGGCGGCGTCGTCCGCATCTTCGGGCGCGACCCACGCGACTGGCGCGCGCGTTCCCGCCTCGGGACGACGCCGCAGCAGATGGACTTTCCGCCGACGCTGCGCGGTCGCGAGATCCTCGAGCTGGCTCGTGCCCACTCCGCGAGTGCGCCGCCTCTCGCGGTGCTGGCCGAGCGTTTCGGGCTCGACGACCTGTTGCGCCAGCAGAACGGCGCGCTCTCAGGAGGGCAGCGGCGACGCCTCGCGCTCGCGCTCGCGTTCGCGAACGATCCGGATCTCGTCGTGCTCGACGAGCCGACGACCGGCCTCGACGTCGAGTCGCGGCGCGGCGCATGGGAGGCGATCGGCGCCTTCACGCATGCGGGAGGGACGGTGCTCCTCACGACGCATTCGATCGAGGAAGCCGACGCACTCGCCCGCCGCGTCGTCGTTCTGGCTCGGGGCCGGCTCGTCGCGGATGGACCGCTCGCCGACATCAAGTCACCCGCCGACGCAGGGCTCGAGGAGGCGTTCCTTCGCATCACGCGGTGAAGCTCACGCTCGTCCATGCGCGCATCCAAATCGTCGAGCTCGTGCGCTTCCCCGGCTTCAGCCTGGGCACGCTCGCCTTTCCCGGCGTCGTCTTCGTGCTCTTCGGCCTTCCGCGCGCAGCCCATCACCCCGACCTGCAGCTCGCCTCTTATTCCGCCTTCGCCGTCCTCGGTGTTGGCTTCTTCCAGTTCGGCGTCTCCGGCGCAATCGAGCGAGGAACCCCGTGGCAGGCGTGGCTGCGGACCCTCCCGACGCCGCCGGCGGTCCGCATCGCGGCACGCGTCGTGTCGGCGCTCGCCTTCACCGGGGCCTCGATTGCCGTCGTGGTGGCGATCGCCCTCGGCGCGACCTCGGTATCGCTCTCGGCGACCGAGTGGCTTCGGCTCGGCGTGGCGCTGCTCGCGGGCTCCGTGCCGTTCGTCGTGCTCGGGCTGACGATCGCGTACTGGACCTCGCCGAAGAGCGCGCTCCCGATGGCGAACATCCTGTACATGCTGCTCGCGTATGCCGGCGGCCTCTGGACAGGGCCTGCCGACCTACCGCACGTCGTACGCACGATCTCGCCGTACACGCCGGCGCGCCAATGGGGTGATGTCCTCTGGCCCGCGGTCACCGGCGCACCATGGCGCGCCTCGCACTGGCTCCTGCTGGCTGTCTACGCGCTCGGGTTCGGGGCATTCGCGGCGTGGGGCTTCGCCCGCGACGAGCTGCGGCATTACCGGTGAGTCACCAGACCGACTGCAGCAGCTCCTCGATCTCCCTCGGTGTCGCCGGATGCGGGTTCGCCTGGTTGCCGCCGCGCTGCGCTGCCGATGCAGCGAGCTCAGGGATGTCTTCCTCGGGGACACCGAGCTCGCGCAGGCGCGTGATGCCGCCGAGCGCGGTCAGCTCCTCGACGCGCGCGGCTGGGTCGCCGCCGACCGCATCGCCGAACACGCGCACGGCCACCGCAGCGTAGCGCGTGTTGTAGCGCAGCGCGGGAGGCAGGCAGATGCCGTTCAGCGTCCCATGCGGCAGGCCGTACTTGCCACCGACCGCCTGCGCCATCGCGTGCGCGAGTGCGAGCATCGAGCCGGCGAGCGCTTCGCCGGCAAGGCTTGCGCCGCGCAGCAGCTCGGTGCGCAGGTCGCGGTCGAGCGGCTCGTCGACGACGCGAGGCAGGAACTCGGAGATGAGCTGGGCGCCTTCGAGCGCCTTCACGTCCGACTCCGGGTTGTGACCGTGCGCGTACAGCGCTTCCGCGCAATGCGCGAGTGCGTTCATCGCCGTGCCCACGGTCTGCTCGAGCGGCAGCCCCACGGTGAGGCCGACGTCGTAGACGATGCCCGTCGGCCGCGCGCCGCTGCCGCCGCCGCGCATGCGTCGCTGGGGGTCGCGCATGCCGAAGAACGTCGTCCACTCCGCGCCCGAATACGTCGTCGGGACGGAGACGAGCGGGACGCGCGCCGTCGCCGAGATCGCCTTGCCGAGATCGATCGCGCTCCCGCCACCGAGGGCGATGACGCCGTCGCGCGCGAGATCGGAGGCCTCCTCGACCCGGATCGACGGCACCTCGTTCCACCACGTCGCCGGCGCGAACGGCAGCTCGAGGTCGTCCCACCGCGGGCTCGCGACGAGGAGCGGCGCGGAAATGCCGATCTCGTCGCAGACCTCGGCGACGAGGTCGAGCGGGCCCCAGCGGACGATCACGCCAGACGCACCCGTGCGAAGTCGACGAACGCCTGCGCGACGCGCGTCTCGGCCCGTCCGGTCGAGCGCACGAGCAGGATCTCGCGCGCGGGCTCGAGCCCGTCGACGCGCGCGACCGCGAGCACGCCCGACTCGACGTCGGCGTCGATCGCGGCGCGCGAGATGAACGTCACGCCGTAGCCGGCGAGCACGGCGCTCCGCGCCGACTCCTGCAGGCCGAGCTCGAGGCGCACGTCGAAGTCGCGCAGCTTCACGCCGTGCGCGCGCAGCTCGTCCTCGATCACCTGCCGCACGCCCGCGCCCTCCTGCATGAGCACGAGCGGCTCGTCGCGCAGCTCGTCCACGGTCACCTTCTTGCCGGCGAAGCGATGGCCGCGCGGAACCGCGAGCACGACCTCGTCGCGGAAGAACGGCTCGAAGACGACGCCGCGATGCCGCCGCTGCGCACCGACGACGCCGAGCTCGAGCTCGCGGCGCGCCACCTGCTCGATCACGTGCTGCGTGTTCGACACCGACAATGCAACGCGCACCTCGGGGTGCCGCTGCTGGAA
>DASYFU010000263.1:0-17227 GCA_036498225.1 Gaiellaceae bacterium
TGTGCTCGGCGAGCCGGTAGTAGTCGCCGCTGGACGGGCTGGTCGGGAACGTGTTGCCGTCGCCCTGGAGCACCCACGCCGATCCGTTCCACTTGTAGATGCCGGCGGCGAGGCCGGTGAGCGTCGTGCCCATCGTCACCGTGCCGGTGCAGCCGGTGATGCCGCTGAGGGTGTTCGTGGTCGTGTTGTTCCCGGTGTACGCGCAGGTCCCGGTGAGGCCGGTGCCGGTGAACGTGCCGACCGTCGGGAAGTTCGCCGTCGAGGTGAGCGCGAGCGAGGTCCCGATCGCGCCGGTCGCGGTCGTCGTCGTGCTGCTCGGCGCCTTCGTCGCCTGGAAGTAGTCGCCGCTCGACGGGCTGCTCGAGAACGTCGAGGACGACGGGATGCCGATGTTCTGGACCTGCCAGGCCGACGAGCTCCCGTCGTACTTGTAGACGCCCGGCCCGTAGCCGATCTCGGTGATCGTGGCGCCGTCGGCCGGCGAGCCGGTGCAACCGGAGATGCTCTGCAACGTGTTGCCGCTCACGCTCGTGTAGGAGCAGGTGCCCGTGACGCCGGCGACCGTGAACTTGCCGGAGGAGTTGAAGTTCGCGACGGCGCCGACGTTCAGCGACGTGTGCGTCGCGTCGAGGGTCTGGCTCGCGCCGTTGACGCTCGTGGTCGTGGTCTCGGTGACGGTCAGCTTGTCGATGGTGTCGCTCGAGGCCACCGCGCATCCGGTGACGCCCGTGAACGTCGTGCTCGTCAGGCCGGTGTAGGCGCACGGCGTGCTGTAGCCCGAGATCGTGAACGTGCCGCTCGGGCCCCAGCCGGCGGTCGATTTCACCGTCAGCGTCGTGTGCGTCGAGTCGATCGTCTGGTTGTCGCCGTCGATCGTCGTGAACGACGCGACGCCCTGCGTGAGCTGGAAGAAGTCGCCGTCGGAAGGCTGCTCGGGGAACGCCGAGCCCTGGTCGATGGTCGTCCACTTGGTGCCGTCGTAGCGCTGGATCCGGTCGGCGCCGTTGATGCTCATCGTCGCCTCGATGTCGAGGCCGTTCGAGCTGATTGTCGAGTTGCCGGTCGTCGCGACGTTGGTGAGCCCGACCGAGTTGACCGCGACGCCTGCGCCGATGCCAACGGTGCCCGCGTCGGTGGACTTGCCGCTGCCGATCGCGCTCGCGACGGTGTTCGCGGCCGCCTTCAGGGTCACCGCGCCGGTCGAGGTGACGTTCGCGCTGTCGGCGAAGTAGGCCTTCGAGAGCGTCGTCGCGACGTTGATGGCGGCGGCGCCGGCGACCGTGACGGTGTTGCCGCCGCCGCTCGAGCTCTTGCCGGTGCCGTTGCTGTCGGAGGTCGTCGCCTGCGCGTTGTTCGTGTTCGAGGTGCTCGAGGCGCTGCCGCCGTTGCTGGTCGATGCGGTGTTCGCGTTCGTGATCTGGTCGTTCGCCTTCTGGTTGACGTCCTTGCCCGAGCTATCGGTGCCCCCGCTGCCCTTGCCCGCAGCGCCGGCAGCGCTTGCGTCTGCCTCGGTCTCGATGTCCGCCGATCCGGTGGCGGTGAGCGAGACGGCGGTCGAGCCGCCGATCGTGCGGGAGATCGTCGCCGTGACCTCGTCGTCGGGCACTGCGAGCGCGAGCGCGAGGCCGATCGCAACGGTTCCGCCGGCGGCGTCGCCCTTGGCGGTCGTCTTGGTCGTGGCCGACTGCGTCGCGCTCAGCGTCACCTTGCCGGTGGCGGTGAGGTTCTGCGAGGTGCCGCCGTTGATCGAAGCGCCTGTGATCACCGTCGGCAGTGCGACGGCGGCGTCGGCGGTGAGTGAGAGCGTCGAGCCCGAGCCCGCGGACGCGCCGGCCTCGGCGTACGTCGTCGCCGAGTCGGTGTCGCTGGCCGTCAGGCTGACGTTGCCCGGCGTCTGGCCTGCGGTCGTGGAGAAGGTCGCGCCGTCATCGATGGTGGCAGTCGTGGTGTCCGTGTAGATCGCGATCGCGGCACCTGCGCCGATGCCCACCGTCCCGGCGTTGGAGTCCTTTGCCATCGCCTTCGTCGTGACGGACACGGAGGCGGCGGCAGAGAGCGTGAGGGTCTGGCCATGAAGGTTGTCGCCGGGTGGGCCGCGCGTGGCGTTGGACCTGATCTCTGCCTTGGTGGTGATTGTCGCGATTGTCAGCGCGAGCGAGCCGGCGATGCCGAGCTTGCCGCTGCCGGCGCCGGCGGTCGACTCGGTGTCGAGCGTGTTCTTGCCGTCGGAGCCGCCGGTCGTCCGCATCGCAGCCATGACGGTGAGGCCGTTCGACGAGATGACGTCGTTCGCCCCGATGATCGCGGTGTTCGTGATCGTCACGAGGTTGATGGCGACGGCCGCCCCGATGTTCGCGGAGGTCCCCTTCGTCGCGCTGCCGTTCGCCTTGGCGGTCGAGTCGGTGTCCTCAGAGGTGTTGAAGCTGACAGCGCCCGTGGGATCGGTCAGCGTGAGGCCGTCGGCGAACTGCGCCTGAGAGGTCGCGCTGACGATCGCGATCGCCGCGGCGGCGGCGACGGTCACCTTCGTGCCGCCGCTCGAGCCGTTGCCGCTCTGGCCGCTCGACGCGCTCGGCGTCGTCGTGCCGGTCGTCTTGCCGCTGGAGTCGTTGGACGAGGCGCTCGCCAGGTTGTCGTCCGCCTTCTTGTTGACGTCCTTGTTCGAGCTGTCGGTCGAGGTGTCGCCGCCGTCCTTCTTGCCCTGGGACCCGGCGGAGCTCGCGGTCGCCTCGGTGTCGTTCGAGGACGAGCCGTCGGCGGTGAAGCTGACGGCGCCCGCGGCGGTGAGGTTCCGCTTGAGCTGGGAGTCGACCGAGTGGTTCGACACGAGCAGTGCGAGCGAGAGCCCGATCCCGGCGTTGCCGCCCTTGGTCGAGCCGCTCGCAATCGTCTTCGTCGACGCAGTCTGGGTCGCGTGCGCCGTCAGGCCGCCGGTGAGCGTGAGGCCCGTGCCGGAGTCGGAGCCGACCGTGGCGCTCGTCGTGACGTTCGAGATCGTGATCGCGACCTGGGCCGAGATGGCGGCGCTGCCGCTGCCTGCCGAGGCGCCGCCGTCGGCGGTCGTGGTCGTCGAGTCGGTCGCGTTCGAGGTGAGCGTCAGGCTTCCCGCGCCCGTGAGCACGGAGTTGTCGGGCAGCCCGGCGCTCGTCGTGTCGTTGACGACGTCGAGGGCGAACGACGCGCCGATGCCGGTCGTGTTCCCGTCGCTCGACTGCTTCGCGTCGGCGGTGGCGGCGTTCGCGAGATTGGACGTGGCGGTGAGGCTGACGTTGCCGTTCGTGCCGACGCCGCGCGGGGCCTGGATCTCGCTGATCGTGTTCGCGGTGACGATGTTCACTGCGATCGAGCCGGCGATGCCGACGCTCGTGCCGCCCGCGCCCGAGGTCGCGTGGGCCGTGAACGTCGAGCTGCCCGTTCCGGGCGCGACCGTCTCGACGGTCGTGCCGCCGGTTGCGTCGATCGTGAGGTTCCCGGCGAGCCAGGCGTGGGTGTCGAGGTCGGCGACGTTGACGGCGACAGCAACGCCGATGCCCGAGGCCGGGTCGGCAGTCGGCATCGCACCGGACGGCGTCGAGCTCGTGTTGTCGACGTAGTGCGTGGTCGCGCCGACGGTTCCGAGGAGTGCCTCGTTGCCGCTCGCGTCGCCGCGGTAGATCTTGTAGCCGGTGGCATTCGCGACAGCCGTCCAGTTGACCTGCACCTGGCTCGTCGTATTACTGCTGCCGCCGGGCACGACGTAGCTCGCCTCCGGGCCGGGGACGCTCTCGCCCCCGCCCGCGAAGGTCGCGCTGACGCGGTAGTAGTAGGTCGAGCCGCCCGTGAGGTTGCCGCCTGTCGCGGCCGCGCCGCTGAAGGTCGGGGCGTCGGGCGAGAACTTGACGTTTCCGGCATCGGCGATCGCGGAGGTGGTGGCAGAGACGCCCGCGTGCATCAGCACCGTGCCGGTGCTGATGTCGAGCGTGTGCGGCGACGCCGTGTCGTTCGGCGCGATGTATGCGTGGGTCGTGGCCACGAGGACGGTGACAGCGAGCGCCGCGCTGAGATTCTGGGAGCCGTCAGACGTGCTCGACTTGTTGTTCGCCTTGTCGGCGGCACCGTTCGTGCCGGACGTGTCGAGGCCGACCGGGTTGCTCGCGGGGCTGTTCGCGCTCGTGTCGTTTCCACTCGAGCCGCCCTGACTCGCCTTGCCGGTCGTCGGGCTGGAGTCGGTCGTGTCGGCCGAGACGTTGAGTCCCTTCGCCTGAACGGGCTCGGTCGCGGTGCTGTTGATGAATGCCTCCGAGTCCGTCACGACGACGCCGACCGCGACACCGCCGCCCGACTGCGACGTCGAGGAGTCCGCGAGGGTCGTGACGTTCGCCGACATCGCGGAGTCGATCTTCACGTTGCCGTTCGTCGCCGAGATGGTGCTGACGTCTGACAGCTGGCTCTGAGCCGTCGCTACGAGCACGGTGGCAGCGACCGACGAGTCGTTGCTCGAGTTCAACTCCCAGTTCGACGAGTCTGCGTCCGGAGCGGACGAGCTGGGCCCGACGGCGTTCTTGGCGTCGTAGCGCTTCTTGTCGTTCGGGTCGATGACGATGTCGCCCTTGTTGTAGTGGGCCGTGCTCGACCATGTCCCGAGATCGCCGTTCGCGCTGGCGGTGGCCACCACGTGGACGGTGCTCTGGATCGTGACGTCCCCGCCCGCCGTGATCGTGGAGCCGGTGACGCTCGACGACCCGTGGACGTCGACCGTGGCGTTGTAGAGGAGCTGCGCGCCGGAGTAGTTGATGCCGTGGTCGGCCCCGGTCTCGTCGATCGGGCTGTCGACGACCGATTTGTCGGTGGCCGAGCCGGTGCAGCCGCTGAGATTCTGGAAGGAGGTGGTCGTCGTGCTGGCATACGTGCAGGTCGTCCCGCTCGAGCCGCCGATCGTGAAGGTTCCGCCGCCCGAGGCGAAGCCGGCCGTCGAGGCGACGGTGAGGTTCGAGCCGCTGCTCAGGGTCTGGGTGCCGCTGACCGTCGTGTTCAGCGTTCCCGCGTTCGCCGTCAGCGAGATCGTGTGCCCGATCAGCGTGGCGTCGGTGAGGTCGATGCTCGCGTCCACCCCGAGCAGGGTGCTGGTGATGCCGAGGGCGCTCGTGCCGTTGTCGAGGTTCACGGCGTTGAAGGTGATGTCCCCGGTCCCGGTGTTGATCGTGACCCCGGAGTTCACGGTGATCTGCTTGGCGTTGACGATGAGGGAGGCGTTGGTGCTGCTCATGTTGAGATCCCCGGCGAAGGTCACGTGGCCGCCGTTGATCGTCAGCGAGGTGGTGACGTTCGAGAGCACGAGGGTCTCGGAGTCGGCGCTCTCGATCAGCGTCGTGCCGCCGCTGTTGTTGATCGTGACGTCGCTCGAGCCGTTGTCGACCGTGTAGGCGCCGGTCGACCCGTTGATGATGGGCGCCATGCCGGCGTAGATGATCGGGAGGCTGTCGACCACGAGGGTGCCGGAGTGCCGGTCGGTCGGGTCGGAGACGACGCTGTTCCGGTGCCCGTCCACGACGACGGTGCCGGTGTTGCTCGTTCCGCCGTCGACCTCGCCGGTGACAGACCCGCCCGGCTCGAAGACGAACGTGCTCACGCTCGTGGGCGACCCGACGAGGGTGCCGAAGTTCTCGAAGGTCACGCCCGCCGCGGTTCCGCTGTTCGCGCCCGTGATCGTCCAGGTGGTGGTCCCGCCGTCGGGGCCGTTCAGCGTGTTCGCGCCCGTTCCGCCGTCGAAGGCGATCGGGATGCCGGCCGCACCGAGCGATGCGTCGATCGTGAAGGAGTCGTTGCCGTCACCGCCGGTGACGGTGAGGCTGGAGACGGACGAGATCGCCTCCGACGAGGAGGCGCCGTCGATCGTGACCGAGATGCTCGTACCGGAAACGGCCGCCGAGATCGTGTGCGACGCGCCGTCATTCGTGGTCACGACCCAGGCCGCCGGAGGCGCGAGTCCGCTCGCCGTGCCCGCCGTCGGATCGGGCGTGCTCGCATCTGTCGCGCTCGGCCCCGTCGTCGCCCCGTCGGTCTGGGTCGTTGGCGTCGTGCCGAGCGTCGTGCCGGTGGAGGAATCGGAGGACGCGCCACCGGCGGTCGTCGTGCCGGTCACGTCCTGCGCGTTCGGGGTGGTGCCGGTGACGGCTGCGCCGTCGGATCCGGTCGACACGGTGCCCGCCGAACCGGCCACCGTCTGGTCAGCGGATGTCGACACGACGGACGGAACGATCGTTCCGGTGTCGCCGGTGGTGCCGACCGTGTCGGTCGACGAGGCCGTGTTCGACACGACGTCGCTCGAGACCGTTCCGATGTCCGAGGTGCCGATCGTTGCTGTCTGCGCCGGCGGGGTCGACACGGAGATCGTCGACGGGTCCGTGCTCGTGACGGTCTGGCTGCTGTCGGAGGTCGTCGTGTTCGTGGAGGAAGTCGTGGACGCGGTGCTCCCACCCGAGATGTCGGGGGTGGTCGATGTGCCGCTTGCCGACGTCGTATCGGTTGCCGAGGTCGTCGCGGCGGTGCCGGTCGAGCTCGTGGCCGACGGATCGTCGGAAAGCGCGTAGAACTGATACTGGACCGGTTGTCCCGGTGCGGGAGTCTGCGTGCCCGCGGGTTGTGTCGACGACGTGGACGAATCGGATGACGAAGCCGAAGTGGACGACGCTGAGCCCGCTGTTCCGGAGTTCGGCGCAGGCGCGGTCGCAGTCTGAGAAGGAATCGCGGTCGCCGGCAACGTGGCGAGTGCGCCGACATCGTCTTCGACGATCGCGGCGTTCGCGAACGGATCCGGCGCCGTCTTGTGGGCGCTACCAGCGGTGACGACCTGCGAGTGCGTGTCGTTGATGACAGGAACGAGATGCCGGGCGACCGTCGCACCATGCACCGGCGATACGGGGAGCGATGCGACTCGATGCTGCGGCGCGAGCTGGGGAAGCGGGGCAGGAGCGTGCAGCGTCGGAACGCGGAGGAGCGGAGCGACGAACGACGGAATCGACAAGGACGGAAGCGGTGTCGACGACGCCGACGATCCGATCGACGGCTGATGTAACGCAAGGGCAAGCGGGCTCGCGTACATGACCGCGAGCACAAGCACACCAATACTGGCCCACCAGTATTTGATGCCCCTCGACCGAACAGCGATCAAGCCGTACGGATTGGCCGCAGCGACTGACGAATAACTTGCCGTCGCTTCCTCCCCGTTTCTTACGCTTTTACACCTACCTAGCTGCGCGAGACTATGTCACCCTCACTTTGGGCCTGTCAATAGGTCTCGAACGCCCTGCAGAGGCCGTTACCAGCGCGTCACGAGAATGTCATGGGAGCTGTCGCGCGAGCCTGGTGAGTTCGTTGCGCACGGCCGCAGCCGCCAGCCCGACGCCTCGAACGCGGCCGTTGTATGCCTTTACTGCGGCTATTTCGGCCTGCTGCGCCCCTGTCGTCTGCGAGAGGCGCGAGGCGATCGCGAACGCCCGTGAGAGCTCGGAAACGCGGCTTCGTGTCGTCTGCCGGAGCTCGGACGCCAGTCTCCCGCCCGCGATATAGGTCGCGTGCAGGGCGACGAGCTGCGAGCGATAGGCGGGCGCGAGGACGGCTGGAGGCGACAGCCGGCGCAAGAGCCGATCGACCTGAAGGACGCTGCCGTCGTACGTCGCGACCGCGGCTGCCTGTCGCGCCGCCGCGACGTTCGCTGCGGTTGCGAAATCCGCCTGCGCCTTCTTGATCTGTGCCGGCGTTCCGTGAATCGCGTGTGGGGTCGGACCGTGCGTTTCGCCAAGGCGGCGGGCGAGGACAGTCGCAGCTTTCGCAAGGCGTGCGATAGCCGCGCGGAAGCCGGGCTCGAACCGCGCGAGCGCGGAGACTTCGTGCGTCACGCCTCTCTCCTCCCGGACGAGCTCGAGAATGAGAGTGCGCAGCGTGTGCGCCTGCGGCGGAGCTGCCAGAAGAGCGATGCGCGATTCGAGCAGGGCGAGCGTCCGCTCCGCGTGGTTCAGCCGCTGCACGGTCCCCGGTGCAGTCGAGCGCGCCGACGTGAAGGAGCGATATGCGCTCATGACCTGCGTCAACGAATACGTCATCCGTTGCTCCACCGCGTCGACCTCGTTGATATACCGCGACACCGCGGCACGCTGAGGCGAGCCGTGGTGCGGAAGCCCGACGCCGACCACGACCGCCGTTATGACAGCCGCGGCCGCGAGCACGGGGAGCACCGCTCTCCGGAGGACGGACCTACCGGATGAGCTCGACCGTCGAGACGCTGCCGTCGCCATGTCGGAACACGAGCTTCACGAGCCCCTTATTGGGTGCGAACCAACACGTACGGGTGCCGCTGCCGAATGGGAAACCAGGTTGCTTCAACGTGCTCGCCACGACGAGCGCCTGGAACGTTCCCGCCGGCACCTTGACCTTCTGGATTCCGACGATGCGGGTGGTCCCGTCGACTCCGTATACCGAGAAGTCGCGACTGTTCGGGTCGGAACTCCACGTCATGCCGATGCTGGGATACGCGGGCAGAACCGGATTGAAGCCGAACGTCATCAGATCGAACGGTGTGAAGAAGTGGCGGCGCTTCGCCGGAGGCAGCGAGCTCGGGCCGAGCGGCGGGAACTTCGCGAGTGACGCTGCCTTGACGGCACTGGCCACGCTCGTCAAGCCGTCGTCGCGCAACGTGAATTGGTACGCCCCCGCGATCTTGAGCGGGCCGGTCACGCTCGCGACCTTCGCGATCGCCGTGCCGTTCGCCGCCTGGTCGATGCTGAACTGCTCGACCTCGGGTTGCTTCAAGTGTTTTGGGTTCGTCCAGCGATACGCGCCGCTGACCCCGACCTGCAGCGGGAAGTACTGGGTATCCGCAGGTGGAGCGGCCGGCTTCTGGTTCGTCGACTGCAGCTCGACCGACGTCACCGGTGCGCCGGTCCCGCCGGCATGCTGGAACTCGACCTTCACCGGCCCAACGCCGTAGACCCACCACGTCGTGCGCTGGCCGCTGCCGTACGGGTCGCCGAGAGCGCCCGCCTGCGTGATCTGCGACTGAACCACGGCGGCCGTCACCGGCTGCGGAAAAGCGGGCACCGTTATCTGCTGCGTGCCGATGTAGTCGTTCGTGCTCGTCACGTCGTTGGCGGCGCCGCCCGTCGTCGACCAGCTCGTTCCCTTGAGGAGCGGCTCGAACAACATGGGCGCGCGCGTGCCCCAGATCACGTTGTAGTACGCGCTCGCAAGACTGTTGCCGCAGGACGCGAGCGACGAGCACAAGATCGGGAAGGTCGTCGGTGGGGGTGTGCTCGACCAGTCGGTGTTGACAATTCCAGTGGTCGTTTGCTGAAACGAGACCGTTCCGGCGCTTTGGGGCGCGGCAGCTGGATTGTTGGCGCCGTCCGTCGTCCAGGCGAGCGTGAAGCTGCCCCCAGAGGCGCTCTTGACCGTGACGATCTCGTTCGTCGGCGTCGTGTTGTACGCGCTGTCCGTCCACTGATACGTCCACGTCGCATCCGAGGCGTGCGGCAACCAGCCGTCCGCATACGCCGGCCCGGCGCCGAGCAGGACGAAAAGGACCGCAATGACCCCAACCCTCACGGAAAAACACAGTAAGGCGCATTTCGCGAAATGCCAAGAGGCTGTACTCTTCGGGCGATGACCCGTTCCCGCACCTCGTGGGCCTGGCGCTCAGAGCGGTGCGGGAGCATGCGCTGACGCAGGCGCAGACATCCCCTCCGCTCGACCGGCTCCGGAAGGAGCCTTTTTCATGGCCGAAACCGTGATCGCAACCGACCTCCTGACCCCGCTCGGGGCGTATCTCCGCCTGCGGGAGGGCGCGCGGGGCGCGTTCCTCCTCGAGTCGGTCGAGCGGGGCCGGCTGGGCAGGTACTCGTTCGTCGGCCGCGGGACGCGGCTCGTCGGCTTCGACGAGGCGGAGCTCCTGGGCGAGCCCGTGGTCGGCTACCTCGGCTACGACGCGGTCGCGCGGCTCGAGCCGACCGTCCCGCTGCCGGACGAGGGGCCGGACCTGCCCGAGAGCCGCTTCCTCGTGCCCGACGTGCTCGTGCGGTTCGACCACGCCCGCGGGGTCGCGGAGGTGCTCGTCGGCGACGCCGCCGTTCTCGATGGCCCGCAACCGGAGCTGCCGCGCGGAACGGGCGCGAGCGGCCCGCTGCAGCGGTATCCCGACCGCGACGAGCACCTGCGCCGCGTCGAGCGCGCGAAGGAGCACATCCGCGAGGGGGACGTCTTCCAGGTCGTCGTCGCGCAGCGTGCGGTCCGCCCCACGTCGGCATCCCCGGCCGAGCTCTACCGCGCACTGCGGCGCGTGAACCCGTCGCCGTATCTCTTCCTGCTCGAGCTCGACGACATCGCGCTCGTCGGCTCGTCGCCGGAGACGGTGGTGAAATGCGAGGGCTCGCGCGCCACGCTCAACCCTATCGCGGGGACGATCGCGCCCGGCGAAGGCGATGCCGAGGCGCTGCTCTCGTCGGAGAAGGATCGCGCCGAGCACGTCATGCTCGTCGACCTCGGACGAAACGACCTCTCGCGTGTGTGCGTGCCCGGCTCGGTGCGCGTGGAGCGCTTCATGGAGCCGGAGCGGTACTCGCACGTGACGCACCTCGTCTCCGAGGTCGCGGGCGAGCTGCGCGACGACCAGACGCCGTTCTCGCTGCTGCGCGCGTGCTTTCCCGCGGGGACGGTCTCGGGCGCGCCGAAGGTGCGCGCGATGCAGATCATCTCGGAGCTGGAGGGGTACCGCCGCGGCATCTACGCAGGCGCCGTTGGGTACGTCTTTCCGGCCGAGCGCGCGATGGATACGTGCATCGCGATCAGGACGCTCGTCTTTCGTGAGGGCAACTGCTACCTGCAGGCCGGCGGCGGCATCGTTGCCGACTCGATACCGGAGGAAGAGCATCAGGAGTGTCTCAACAAGCTCGCGGCGCTCGAAGCTGCGATCGAGCTGGCCGAACGATGATGCTCCTGATCGACAACTACGACTCGTTCACGTACAACCTCGCGCATCTGTTCGGCGCGCTCGGCGTGGATGTGAAGGTCTTCCGCAACGACGAGATCGACGCGGACGAGGCCGAGCGGCTGGCGCCGGCGCAGCTCGTCATCTCCCCCGGTCCCGGACGGCCGGCCGGCGCGGGCGCATCGGAAGAGATCATCCGCCGCCTCGGGCCGACGACGCCGACGCTCGGTGTCTGCCTCGGCCACCAGGCGATCGTCGAGGTCGTCGGCGGTGAGGTCGGTTACGCGCGTGACCTCCTGCACGGCAAGGCGAGCCCGGTGCAGCACGACGGCACCGGCCTCTTCGCCGGGCTGCCGCAACCGTTCGACGCGGGCCGGTATCACTCGCTC
Source organism: Gaiellaceae bacterium (assembly GCA_036498225.1). Taxonomy (GTDB): domain Bacteria; phylum Actinomycetota; class Thermoleophilia; order Gaiellales; family Gaiellaceae; genus Palsa-739. Next base: position 11,347 of record DASYFU010000263.1, read on the forward strand.
GCCGCGACGCGCCTCCCCGACGTTCTCGAGCCGACAGCGTATGCGGATGACGGCGAGGTGATGGCCGTGCGCCATCGCGAGCTGCCGATCGTCGGCGTCCAGTTCCACCCCGAGTCGGTGCTCACGCCGGACGGGCCTGCGCTCGCGCGCAACTTCCTCGAGGGGCGCCTGTGATCCAGGCGACGATCGCACAACTCCTCGACGGCCGCGACCTCACGCGCGACGAGGCGTGCGAGGCGATGCGGACGATCATGCGCGGCGAGGCGACGCCCGCGCAGATCGCCGGCTTCCTCGTCGCGCTGCGCGCGAAGGGCGAGACGGCGGACGAGATCGCCGGCTGCGCTGAGGCGATGCGCGAGCACGTCCTGCGCGTCAACCCGAAGCGCGACGACCTCGTCGACATCGTCGGCACGGGGGGCGACGGCGCGAACACGTACAACATCTCGACGGCCGCGGCGCTCGTCGCGGCCGCAGCAGGAGCTGCGATCGCGAAGCACGGAAACCGGGCGGCGTCCTCGGCAAGCGGCGCCGCCGACGTGCTCGAGGCGCTCGGGTTCCGGCTCGAGCTGCCGCCGGAGCGCATCGAGCAGTCGATCGACGAGCTCGGCTTCGGGTTCCTGTTCGCGCAGGCGCACCATCCGGCAATGAAGCACGCCGCGCCCGTCCGGCGCGAGTTGGCGACGCGTACGGTGTTCAACGTGCTCGGCCCGTTGACGAACCCTGCGGGAGCGCGTGCGCTCATGCTCGGCGTGTACTCGCCGGCACTGACGCGCACGCTCGCCGAGGCGCTCGTCCAGCTCGGCGTTGAGCGCGCGTACGTCGTCCACGGCGCCGGCGGCATCGACGAGCTCTCGCCCTGCGGGCCGAACCTCGTGTGCGAGGTCGAGAACGGGAGCGTGCGCGCGTACGAGCTCGATCCGATCGACCTCGGCGTCGAGCGCTGCGATCCAGCCGAGCTGCGCGGCGGCGATCCGGCCTCCAATGCAGCCGCACTGCGCGCGGTGCTCGGCGGGGAGACCGGCGGCCACCGCTCCGCGGTCATCCTCAACGCCGCGGGCGGCATCGCAGCCGCCGGGCACGCGGAGGACCTGCGCGAGGGAATCGTGCTCGCGCGCGAGGCGATCGACTCCGGCGCGGCGGCCGCGCGCCTCGACGAGCTGGTGGAGTTCTCGAATGCGCTTTAGCGACGCTCTCTCCGGGCCTGGTCTTGCCGCGATCGCGGAGTTCAAGCGGCGCTCGCCGTCGCTCGGCGACATCCGCCCCGACGCACGCGTGGAGGACATCATCCCCGTGTACGCGCGGAACGGCGCGAACGCGATCTCGATCCTCGTCGACGAGCGCTTCGCCGGCACGATCGACGACCTGGTCGCCGCCAGGGCGGCGACTGGCGTCCCGCTTCTCGCGAAAGGCTTCTTTTCGACCGAAGGCCAGCTCCTGGAGCTGCGCCGCGCGGGAGCAGATGCCGCGTTGCTGATACTCAGAGACCTGGGCGATGCCGTCGCGGCGCAACTCATGCGCTACGCCGAGAGCATCGGCCTCGACACGCTCGTCGAAGCCCACGACGAGGACGAGCTCGAGCGCGCTCACGCGCTGAACGCGCGCATCATCGGGATCAACGCCCGCGATCTCTCGACGTTCCAGATCGATCGCGCAGCGCAGCTGGCTCTGGTCGCCCGCGCAGCGGGCGACGTCGTCATCGCGGAAAGCGCGATCAATTCGCGCGCGCAGAGCGCGGCGGCGGAGCTCGCGGGCGCGGACGCCGTCCTCGTCGGCACGTCGCTCATGCGCGCCGCCGACCCGGGCGCGAAGCTGCGCGAGCTCGTCTCGCGGCCGCTCGTGAAGGTGTGCGGCCTGACGCGGCAGGAGGACGTCGACGCCGCCGTCGAGGCGGGGGCAGACATGGCCGGCTTCATCTTCGCGGAGGGCTCGCCGCGCCGCGCGCCTGCCGTCCTCGACGTGCCGGACACCGTGCTCTCGGTGTCGGTGTTCGTCGGCGAGCCGGAGGAACGCGGCGCCGATCTCGTGCAGCTCTATGCGCGGCAGGAAGGAACCGTGCGCGGCCGGGACGCCGTCCTCTACCGCGACGGCGAGCCCGTCGCCCGCGTCGCCGATCTCCCGTGGGAGGGCGAGGATCCCGAGCACTGGCAGAAGGCGCGCGGCGGCGGCCGACTCGTGCTCGCCGGCAAGCTCGGCCCGGACAACGTCCGCGCCGCGATCGACGCGGTGCACCCGTGGGCGGTCGACGCTGCGTCGCAGCTCGAGTCGGAGCCCGGCATCAAGGATCACGAGAAAGTTCGAGCATTCGTCCAGGAGGCGCGATGAACTTCGGTGACTACGGCGGGCGTTACGTCCCGGAGACGCTCATCCCCGCCCTCGACGAGCTGACGGCGGGCTGGGAGGCCGCCAAGGAGGACGACGCGTTCCATGCGGAGCTCCATCACCTCCTCACGTCGTACGCGGGGCGGCCGACGCCGCTCACGCTGATCGAGCGCTTCGCTCCCGGCAAGCGCATCTATCTCAAGCGCGAGGATCTCCTCCACACCGGCGCGCACAAGCTGAACAACGCGCTCGGCCAGGCTGTGCTCGCACGCCGGCTCGGGAAGCACCGCATCGTCGCCGAGACCGGCGCCGGACAGCACGGCGTCGCCACCGCGACCGTGTGCGCGCGCTTCGGGCTCGAGTGCGTCGTCTACATGGGCGAGGAGGACATGCGCCGCCAGCAGCCCAACGTCGAGCGCATGGGCCTGCTCGGCGCGGACGTGCGTCCCGTCGACTTCGGCACGAAGACCTTGAAGGAGGCGACAAGCGAGGCGATCCGTGACTGGATCACGAACGTCGAGACGACGCACTACCTCATCGGCTCGTGCGTCGGGCCGGCGCCGTATCCGGAGATCGTGCGCGACCTGCAGCGCGTGCTCGGCGACGAGGCGCGCGAGCAGATCCTCGCCGCCGAAGGACGGCTGCCGGAGGCGGTCGTCGCCTGCGTCGGCGGCGGGTCGAACGCGATCGGCATCTTCTACGCCTTCCTCGAGGACGAGGACGTGAAGATCGTCGGCGTCGAGGCCGCCGGGGCGGCATCGCTCGGCACCGGCCGCGCCGGCGTGCTGCACGGCGCCCGCTCGTCCGTGCTCGCGGACGAGGACGGTCAGATCGCGGACGCGCACTCCATCTCGGCCGGCCTCGACTATCCCGGCGTCGGGCCGGAGCACGCGTACCTTCGGGACATCGGCCGGGTGGAGTACGTGGGCGCGACGGACGACGAGGCGCTCGCCGCCTTCCGCGATCTCGCGCGCACCGAGGGGATCATCCCGGCCCTCGAGCCGTCCCACGCTCTCGCGCGCGCGCGTGAACTAGAACAGGGACTGATCCTCGTCGGGCTCTCCGGCCGCGGGGACAAAGATCTCGCCGAAGTCCTCCGCCACCTGAAGCCGTGAAGACGCTCGTCATCTACCTGATGGCGGAGCCGGAGACGCCCGAGCTCGCGCGCGCGGCCGTCGAGGGCGGCGCGGACATCGTCGAGCTCGGTTTTCCCTTCTCCGATCCGCTCGCCGATGGGCCGGTCGTCCGACGCGCCGCGGAGCGCGCACTCGCGCGCGGGATGCGCACGCGGGCGTGTCTCGACGTGCTCGCGCGCACGCACGAGCTCGTGCCGGACATCCCACTCGTGCCGATGACTTACGCGTCGATCCTCGAGGCATACGGCTGGGAGCGGTTCGCCGCCGACGTCGAGAGCCGCGGCGGCGCGAGCATGATCGTCGCCGACCTCCCGGCCGGCGACCACGCCGACTTACGCCGCGTGCAGCTCGTCGCGCCGACGTCGACGGACGACCGCATCCGGCTCGCGGGCGAGCAGACCGACGGCTGGCTCTACCTCGTCACGGTGGCCGGCACCACGGGCGCGCGCGGCGAGCTCTCCCCCGCGCTGCCCGGGCTCGTCGAGCGCGCGCGACGCGTCGTCGACGTCCCGCTCTACGCCGGCTTCGGCATCTCGACGCCCGATCACGCGCGCGCAGCGGCCGAGCTTGCGGACGGGATCGTCGTCGGATCGCGCGCGCTGCAAGAGGCCGAGAACGGCCCGGCCGCCCTGCGCGACTACGTTGCCTCGCTGCGCGCTGCGATCTAGGAGCCGGTGCCGGTCGCGTCCTGCGACGGCTGCGGCCACTCGAAGACGGGCGGCACGGCCGTGAGCTGCGGGACGGGGGCGGGCTGGATGGCGGCCGGCACGGGCGCCGGCGCGACGGGCCGCAGTGCCGGTGCGACCGGCGGAGGAGCCGGCGCAACAGGCGGAGGCGCGGGAAGGGAGGTCACCGGCGCCGGAGCGGGTGCTGCCAGAGGTGCCGGCGCGGCTGCGGGCGCGGGTGCAGGTGCCGGCGCTGGGAGGGAGGCCGCGGCAGGAAGAGGAAGTCGCATCGCCTCGGCGCGGTGCAGCATGCGTCCGATCTCGACCTGATGCACGGCCATGCTCGCCTGGAGGCGAAGCGCGACCGCGCGAGACTGTCCGATCAGAAAGCCGAGATAGCCGCCGGCGGCGAGGCCGAAGACGATGGCCGCGTACGCGAAGCGGTGCGGCACCCAGCTGTGCACATGCGAAACGAGCGGGGCGATCGTCGGGGTCGCGCCGAGGGCGCCCCCGACCAGAAGGCCGAGCAGTGTGAAGCGCAGGACCCGCGATTCGGCCTTCTGGTTCAGGCCGGCGGCATAGCGCTCGATGACAGCCGGGTCAGAGCTCATCTGGCGTACCAATCGGCGGATTGGGCAGAGGACTTGAGGGCCTTTCACCAATTCTTAAAGGACGTCTCATCCGACTCCTAAGCACTTCAGCTTCCATGGGGCCATGAACAGGAAAACCCTCCTCCACCGGGTTGGACCAGTGGCCGCAGCTCTCGCCCTCGGGGGCGGGATCGGCGCCGGCATCTATGCCGGTGTCAGCGGCGGCTCCTCGCCGGCCTCGACCGCAACGATCGTGGCGCCTGCCACCACGGTCCAGCCGGCGGCGAACACCACCACGACCTCCAGCCTGACCCAGATCTACAAGGAAGCGACGCCCGGCGTCGTCGACATCACCGTCACGGAGAGCGCGACGAGCGGCGGCTTCGGCCTTGGCCAGCAGCAGACACAGGCCGAAGGCACCGGATTCGTCTATGACACGAAGGGCGACATCGTCACCGCGGCGCACGTCGTCGACGGCGCAACCTCGATCAAGGTCCACTTCAAGGACGGCACCAACGCGACCGCGACGCTCGTGGGCAAGGACGATTCGACCGACACGGCAGTCATCAAGGTCAACGTTGCGTCGTCCGGGCTCCATCCGCTGACGATGGGCTCGTCGGCCGCGGTCCAGCCCGGCGACGAGGTCGTCGCCATCGGCAGCCCGTTCGGCCTGACCGAGACGATGACCGCCGGCATCGTCAGCGCGACCGGCCGGACGATCACCGCACCGAACAACTTCTCGATCTCGGGCGCGATCCAGACAGACGCTCCGATCAACCACGGCAACTCCGGCGGCCCGCTGCTCAACGCGAGCGGACAGGTCGTCGGCGTGAACGTTCAGATCGACAGCAACTCGGACGGCAGCGAAGGCGTCGGCTTCTCGACGCCGATCGACACCGTCAAGAGCGTCGCCGACACGCTCATCTCCGGCGGCAAGGTGGAACACGCGTACCTCGGCATCCAGGTGAGCGACGCCGCGAACAGCGGCGGCGCAAAGGTCAGTAGCGTCGTCTCGGGATCGCCCGCCGACAACGCCGGGCTCAAGGCCGGCGACGTCATCGTCGCGGTCGACGCCAAGTCGATCGCCACGGCCGACGACCTCACCGCGATCGTGAACAACTACAAGCCGGGTGACAAAGCGACGCTCAAGATCACGAGCGGCGGATCGACG
>DASYFU010000264.1:0-1574 GCA_036498225.1 Gaiellaceae bacterium
TGCCTGGAGCCGCTGCCGGGAAGCCAGAGCGACGCCCCGCCGGCGCCATCGGCGCCGAGCTCGAAGCCCATGAAGCCCTGCTTCGGCACCGCCTCGAGCACGACCGCTCCCGCACCGTCGCCGAAGAGGACGAGGGTGCCCCGGTCGCTCCAGTCGAGGATCTTGGAGAGGACGTCGCCACCGATGACGAGCGCGCGCTGCGCAAGGCCGCCGGCGAGCATCCCGTACGCCTGGGCGAGCGCGTACATGAAGCCCGTGCACCCGGCCGAGAGGTCGTATGCAGCGGCGTCCGTCGCACCGAGTGCGTCCGCGACGATCGCTCCCGTCGAGGGGAACGTCATGTCGGGCGTCACCGTCGCGACGACGATCAGGTCGATGTCCTTGCCCTCGAGGCCGGCCTGCGCGAGTGCGTCGCGCGCGGCGGGAAGGGCGAGATCCGAGAGCGCCTCTTCCTGCGACGCGATGCGGCGCTCGCGGATGCCGGTGCGCTCGCGGATCCACTCGTCGGAGGTGTCGACGTACTGCGACAGCTCGTCGTTCGTCACCACCCGGTCGGGCACCTTGCATCCGAGGCCTGTGATCGAGACCTCGAGCCCTGCTTTCGCACGTCCGATCATTCGCCGACGAAGACTGTCAGAAGCGCCTCGGCCGCGAGCTCACCGTCGACCGTCGCTCGACCCTCGCCCTTGGCGATCGGGCCGCGGACGCGGACGAACTCGCACTCGAGCGTGAGCACGTCCCCCGGCTCGACGATGCGCTTGAAGCGACAGTCGTCGATGCCGGCAAAGAACGGAATCTTGCCCCGGTTCGCCTCGGCGGCCAGGACGGCGACGGCGCCCGCCTGCGCGATCGCCTCGATCGTCAGGACGCCCGGCATCACGGGCCGCTCGGGGAAGTGGCCGGCGAACCACCAGTCGTCCGCGCGGATCTCGCGCCGGCCGACGACGCGCTTGCCCGGCTCGAGCTCGACGATCTCGTCGACGAGCAGGAACGGAGGCCGGTGCGGGATCAGCGACTCGATCACGTCCCGGCCGAACGGCGCGGTCGGCGGCGTCACGCGACGTCTTCCAGTTTCGTCCGCAGTCGCGCACGGCCACGGTGGGCGTGGCACTTCGCAGTACCGACCGGCATGCCGGCCGCCTGCGCGATCTCCTCGAACGAGTACCCCATCGCGTCCTTGAGCACGATCACCTGCGCCTCGCGCGGAGAGATGCCGGCGAGCGAGTCGCACAGCTCCCGCCGGAGCTCGGACATCCCCGCCTCACGGACCGGGTCGTCGCCCGGCCCTGCGCGGAGATCGTCGTCGAGCGGCTCGTGCGACCGGCGACGGTCGGCGGCGTCGCGACACGTGTTGACGACAAGCCGGTGCAGCCACGTCGAGAACTGCGCGTCACCTCGGAACTGGGGCAGGCGGACGCACACCTTGGCGAGCGCCTCCTGCGCGGCGTCGCGCGCATCCTCGGGGTCGCGGAGCAGATGGCGCGCGAGGCGTTCGACGCGCGGGGCATGCCGGGCGCACAGCGTCTCGAGCGCGACACGGTCGCCATCCTTTGCCCGCTTGACGAGGATCGGAT
>DASYFU010000265.1:0-4159 GCA_036498225.1 Gaiellaceae bacterium
CTCGTCTACCTTCGTGCGCAGGTCGTCGACGTCGATGTTGCCTCGCGGATCGGTCTTCACCGGCGTGACCTCGTAGCCGGCCATCGTCACCGACGCGTGATTCGTGCCGTGCGCGGTGTCCGGGATCACGACCTTGCGCCGCTGCTCCGACTCGCCGCGATCGGCGAAGTACGCGCGCACGAGCATCAGCCCGGTCAGCTCTCCCTGCGAGCCGGCCGCGGGCTGGAGCGAGACTGCGTGGAGCCCCGTCACTTCGGCGAGGATCTCCTGCAGCCGCCACTCGAGGTCGAGCGCACCCTGCGCGCCGTCCTCTTCCTGGAGCGGATGCACCCTCGTGAAGCCGGGCAGGCCGACGATTCGCTCGTTGACGCGCGGGTTGTACTTCATCGTGCACGAGCCGAGCGGATAGAAGCCGTTGTCGATCCCGAAGTTCCGCGTCGAGAGCTCGGTGAAGTGGCGAACGAGCTCGAACTCGGGCACCTCGGGGAGGCGCGGCGGCTCCGTGCGGCGCAGCTCCTCCGGCACCTCGGGCGCCGGCAGGTTCGGATGCTGCGGGATCATCGAGGCGCGGCGGCCGGGCTTCGACTTCTCGTAGATCAGCTTCATCGTGCGACCTCGGCGAGCACGTCGGCGAGACGGTCGATGTCGGCGGGCGTCCGCTGCTCCGTCACTGCGACGAGCAGCACGTCGTCGAGGCCCTCGTAGTCGCGGCCGAGCGCGTAGCCCGGATGGACGACGCGCTCGCGCGCGTCGCGAATCACGTCGCGCGCATTCCGTCCGACGCGCACGGCAAACTCCTTGAACGTTGCCCGTTCTGGAAACACCAGCTCGAGCCCAGCTCGTCCCTGGAGCTGCTGCTTCGCGTACGCGGCCAGCGAGAGACAGGTCTCCCCCAGCTCGCGCAGCCCCTGCGGCCCGAGCCACGTGAGGTAGACGAGCCCGCCGAGTGCGAGCAGCGTCTGGTTCGTCGTGATGTTCGACGTCGCCTTCTCGCGCCGGATGTGCTGCTCGCGCGTCTGCAGGGTGAGGACATAGCCGCGCTCGCCCGCGGCGTCTACCGTCTCGCCGACGATCCGGCCGGGCATGCGGCGGATGAACTCCTGCCGCGCCGCGAGGAAGCCGTAATGCGGTCCGCCGTATGCGGGGAAGTTCCCGGCACCCTGACCCTCGCCGAGCGCGATCGCGCAGCCGTAGCGCGCGGGCGCCTCGAGCACGCCGAGGGAGATCGGGTCCACGTGGGCGATCGAGAGCGCCTCCGCGTCGTTGGCGGCGGCGGCGAGCTCCGGCGCCGGCTCGAGGCAGCCGAAGAAGTTCGGCTGCTGGAAGATCACGGCGGCGGCGCCCTCGGCAGCGGCGCGCAGCTCGTCGACGTCGGTCGTCCCGCCGCGGTGCGGCACCTCGACGACCTCGAGCCCGAACCCCGGCGCGTACGTCTTCACGACCTGGCGCACCTGCGGGTTCGTCGCCTCGGTGATCACGATCCGGGTCTTCCCGGGCCGCGCGTGCTTCGCGATGTAGCAGGCGTCCGCCGTCACGGTCGTCCCGTCGTAGCCAGACGCGTTCGAGACGTCCATCCCCGTGAGCTCGCAGATCGCGGTCTGGTACTCGAAGATCGCCTGCAGCACGCCCTGGCTCATCTCGGGCTGGTACGGCGTGTACGCGGTGAGGAACTCGCCGCGCTGCATCAACGTGTCGACGACCGCAGGGACGTAGTGGTCGTAGATGCCTGCGCCGAGGAACGACAGCTCGCGGGTCGAGTCCGCGTTGCGCCCGGCGAGGCCGCCCATGTGCGCGGAGAGCTCCGCCTCGGGAAGCGGGGGCTCGAGGTCGAGCGCGCCGGTGAAGCGAACGCCGGCCGGGATGTCGCGGAAGAGCTCGTCGACCGACGAGACGCCGATCGTCTTCAGCATCTCCTCCCGGTCTTCGTCGGTGAGGGCGAGGAACGGGTGGGTCACTGCTCGGCCAGCACTTGCCGATACGCCGCGACGTCGAGCAGCGCGTCGACCTCGGACGGGTTCGACAGACGGATGCGCACGAGCCAGCCCTCCCCGTAGGGATCCTCGTTCACCGTCTCGGGTGCGTCGACGACCTTCTGGTTCACCTCGAGCACTTCGCCCGATAGCGGAGCGATTACGTCGGAGACGGCCTTCACCGACTCGACCTCGCCGTACGCGGCGTCCTTCGCGATCGCCGCGCCCGTCTCGGGCGGCTCGAAGTGGACGAGCTCGCCCAGCGCGTCGCCGGCGAACCACGTGATGCCGAGCACGGCCTCGTCGCCGTCGATGCGGGCCCAGTCGTGCTCGGCGTGGTACTTGAGGTCGTCGGGATACGACTCCGCGGCGGCCAATGTCAGTCCTCCCTCTTGTAGATCGGCCTCTTGACGACTCGCGCCTTGCGCAGCTTGCCGCGAACGTCGATCGTCAACGGCGTCCCCGGCGCGGCGTGTGCGGTCGGTACATAACCCAGGCCGATGCCGACGTCGAGCATCGGCGAATGCGAGCCGGACGTGACGACCCCGCCGCGGGCGATCGGCATCCCCTGGCGCGGGATCGCCTTCTCCTCCATCACGAACGACACGAGCCGGCGTGACGGCCCCTCATCCTTGATGCGGCGCAGCGCGTCGGCGCCGGTGAAGTCCTTCTTGTCGAGGGCGCAGGCCCAACCGAGCCCCGCCTCGATCGCGTCCGTGTCCGGACCGATGTCGTTGCCGTGCAACGGCAGCGACGCCTCGAGCCGCAGCGTGTCGCGCGCGCCGAGCCCGCACGGCGTGATCCCGCGCGCGAGCACCGCGTCCCAGAGCGTCACCGCGTCCTCGGCCATGCAGAGGATCTCGCAGCCGTCCTCGCCCGTGTAGCCGGTGCGGTTGACCATGCACTCGACGTCGTCGAGTCGCTCCTCCGAGAACGTGAACTGCTTCGCGGGCGGGAGGCCCAGCTTCTCGATCGCGTTCGGCCCCTGCACGGCGACGAGTGCGTACTCGTCGGATACGTCGCGGACGTCCGACCCGGAGATCTCGTGCTCCTTCAGCCACCGGAAGTCGGCCTCGCGGTTGGACGCGTTGACGACGAGCAGGAAGCGAAACTCGCCGAGCCGGTACGCGATCAGGTCGTCGATGATCCCGCCGCGCTCGTTCGTGAGCAGCGTGTACTGCGCGTCGCCCGTCCCGAGGCGCTCGAGGTCGTTTGAGAGCAGCCCCTGCAGCAGCTCGAGCGCGCGCGGCCCCTCGACGTCGATCTCGCCCATGTGCGAGACGTCGAAGGCACCCGCGTCGGTGCGGACGGCGCGGTGCTCCTGGATCACGCCCTCGTACTGGACCGGCATCTCCAAGCCCGCGAACGGGACCATCCGCGCGCCGAGCGCGACGTGGCGGTCGTGCAGCGGCGTGCGCTGAAGGGTCTGCGCCATGCATCGCCGATCCTAGTCTCGACCCCTTGCGCAACGGCCCCACAACGGGGCCGCCCCGGTCATCCGAGGATGGGCCGGGGCGGCGGACCGGGTCGTGGGGCTGGCGTCTGAAGGGCCAGCCCGTTGAGGGCACCGCTTCTCTACCGCAACGCCGAGGATCGAAACATCAGTCGTCGCGGAGGAACGACGGCACGTCGAGCGCGTCGTCCGGGATCTCGAACCCGCCGCCCGGGATCGGCGCGGACGGGATCGGCGCCTCGGCCGCCTCGCGGCGCCGGCGCCGGCGCAGGCCGCCGAAGCCGGTCGCGATCACGGTCACCCGCACCTCGTCGCCCATCGCGTCGTCGATGACGGCGCCGAAGATCACGTTGGCGTTCTGGTCGGCGGCGCTCGTGACGACCTCGGCCGCCTCGTTCACCTCGAAGAGCCCGATGTCCGGCCCGCCCGTGATGTTGAGGAGGATGCCGGTCGCGCCCTCGATCGACGTCTGGAGGAGCGGCGAGGAGACGGCGCCGCGGGCTGCTTCGGTCGCGCGGTTCTCGCCGGCTGCGCTGCCGATGCCCATGAGGGCCGAGCCCGCGTCGCGCATGATCGTGCGCACGTCGGCGAAGTCCAGGTTCACGAGACCGGGCACCGTGATCAGGTCGGTGATGCCCTGCACGCCCTGGCGAAGGATGTCGTCGGCCATGCGGAACGCCTCGACGACCGAGGTGCGGCGCTCGACGACCTGGAGAAGCCGGTCGTTCTCGATGAC
>DASYFU010000266.1:0-10442 GCA_036498225.1 Gaiellaceae bacterium
CAGAAGGCGCGGAGCGACTCCTCGGTTCGGCAGTAGGAGACGACCCGCTCGATGGAGGGAACCGCGGCGCGGATGCACGCGACCTGCGTCTGCGCCTGCCATCCACATCCGATCACCCCGAGCGAGGACGCGCCTGCCCTCGCGAGATGCTTCGCGGCGACGGCGCTCGCGGCGCCCGTGCGCAGCTGGCCGAGCTTGTCGGCGTCGATCACCGCGACCAGCTCCGGTCGGTCGGCGCGGAAGAGCAGCACGGCGAACCGCGCGCCCTCGCGGAAACCGGAGTACACCTTGGCGCCGGCGTAGCCGAGCTCAGGATCGGACGCCGCCATCACCGCGAGCGCGCCGTGCTCGAGCGGCAGCCGGTAACGCGGCTTGTTCGTCACCGACCCGCGCGCCATGCGCAGGAAGCACCCCTCGATCGCCTCGACCGCCGCGGCCGGGGAGAGCAGCTCGGCGACCTCGTCCTCGCTCAGATGGAGCGGCTTGACATGTGACCTTTCAGTCACCTATTCTCCTGCTCGTGGATGACGACGACCGCATCTTCAAGGCCCTGGCGGATCCCACGCGCAGGCACCTCCTCGACCGGCTCTTCGAGCGCGACGGCCGCACGCTCACCGAGCTCGAGTCGGAGCTGGAGATGACGCGCTTCGGCGTGATGAAGCACCTGCGCGCGCTCGAGGACGCCGGCCTCGTCGTCAGCCGGAAGGAAGGCCGGGAGAAGCTGCACTACCTCAACCCGGTTCCGATCCGCCTCGTCCACGACCGCTGGATCGACAAGTACACCGAGCACCGCGTGGCGGCGCTCCTGGATCTCAAAAACGAACTGGAGGAGACTGCATGAGCACGATGACCGCAACCGGGACGACACACGTCTACGAGGTGTTCATCAAGGCGCCTCGGGAGACCGTGTGGGATGCGCTCACCTCACCCGCGTGGGCGACGAAGTACGGCTACCAGTGCCCACTCGAGATCGACCTGCGCGCCGGGGGCTCGTACAAGCAGCTCCCGTCCGAGGGGATGAAGGCAGGCGGCTGGCAGGGAGACGTCGTCGTCGACGGCGACATCCTCGAGGTCGACAAGCCGAGCAAGCTCGTGCAGACGTTCCAGCCGCACTTCGGCAGCGAGGTCGACGCTGAGGGCCCGACGCGCGTGACGTTCGAGCTCTCCGACTAGGGCCCAGGGGTGACGAAGCTGCGCGTCATCCACGAGCTCGAGCACGCACCGCAGACGTTCGTGATGGTCACGAGCTCCACGCCGGGGATGGGCGGCGGCTGGAGCTGGATCCTCAACGACCTCAAGTCGGTCGTCGAGACCGGGTCGACGCTCGCAGGCTGACGCGACTACGCCGTCGCGGTGATCGTGATGCCCCCACGCGACTTCTGCGTGAGCATCACGCTCACCGCGGCGGCCCCGAGCTCCAGCGCCGCTGCGACGTCGTCTCTGATCCGCACGGCGAGCGCCTCGCAGAAGACCTCCTCGTTTCGGAACTGCCCGAGGTAGAGCTTCAGCGACTTCGACTCGAGACAGAGCGCGTCCGGCTCGTACTCGATGCGTGCGACGTACAGATCCGGCTGAGCGTTGCCCGGCCCCAGGGCGGTGAGCTCATCGCTCGTCATCTCGACGAACGCGACGCCGGGATTAGGGAACGTTTCGAGTCCGGTGTCCACTGAAATGCGCCCGGCATGATTCGAACATGCGACCTCTGCCTCCGCAGGGCAGCGCTCTATCCCCTGAGCTACGGGCGCTTCGGGAAGGGCCAGTGTAGCCGGATGCCCTTGCGCGGCTGCGTTCTCCGCCAGTCGTCGTAGCTCGGCATTCGTCCCTGCTTGTGCGCTGCCTCGACGCACTCGGCGTGGGCGTGGCGGCGACGGCTCGTGTCCCCTTCCGGCGCGATGAGGACGTGCGAGCTCATTGCGTGCAGGCGGTACCCGCAGAGCGGACAGCGATACGTCGCCGGCTTGAGACTGTGCGCGGCGCGGACCGACCACCAGGCCGCGGGCTCGAGCTTCACGTGCGGACGTATGCGAGCGCGACGACCGTGCCGTCGGGACGGCGCGCACTGCTCGTCACGCGCTCGACCGCCGTCTCGTCGTCGAGCTCGACGACCTGGAGCTTCCGGTTGACGTGGCCGCGGTAGTGGAGACGCGCGATCGGCTCCTGTCCGGGATAACAGCCCTTGCTGAAGCTCACGTGCGTCTCGTCGAGCCCGGCCTCGGCCGGGAGGACGCGATCGTCGAGCTCGCGACCCCAGCGCGGCACACCCGCTTCGATGCGCCGCAGCTCGACCTCCTCGTCGGAGAGCGTCGGCTCGAGGCCGGCGTCTAGGGCCTCACGCACTCGGGGCCAGTCGGTCGCGAACCCCTGCGCACCGCCGAAGACGAGCGCCGACGCGTGATCCTCGGGCTCGATCTCGCACTGCGCGCGCAGGCGCATGCGGACGAGCTGGCCGCGCACGGTGTCGCCGAGCTCCGGCTCGGTGAGGAGCAGGAAGTCCTCGACGCCGCGCCGCCAGACGACGAGCGGCGCGATGAGGCGGGCCTTCGCCGTCAGGAGCAGAGCCGGGCACGACTCGCCGACGGCGAGCGCCTCGACGTCGTTAGAGACCATGCGCTGCAGGTAGTCGCGCGCATCCGTTCCGGCGACCCGGACGAACGCGCGAGGGCGGCGGGCTACATCCATCCAATTAGTGTACGAACGCGATGCCGCTCTTCCGCTCGAAGGCCGAGGACAAGGTGCGCAAGGCCGGGTACGACCCGGCGCGACTGCCCCCCGGCCAGTATCTGACGGAGAAGTGGCCGGTGCTCCACGCGGGCGAGGTGCCGACGATCGACATCGCCACGTGGACGCTGCGCATCTGGGGCGAAGTCGAGAACGAGATCACGCTGAACTTCGACGAGCTGAAGGCGCTCCCGGCGACCGCGGTGACGAGCGACATCCATTGCGTCACGCGCTGGAGCAGATTCGACGCGCACTTCAAGGGCGCGCACTGGCGCGAGCTCGCGAAGCTGTGCAACCCGAAGCCGAGCGCGCGCTTCGTCATCGCGCACGCCGAGCACGGATTCACCGCGAACTCGCCGCTGTCAGCGATCGAGGACGAGAACGCGCTGATCGTGTACGAGGCCGACGGCGCACCGCTCACGCTCGACCACGGGTGGCCGGTGCGGTTGTTCGTGCCGACGAAGTACTTCTGGAAGAGCGCGAAGTGGCTCACCGGCCTCGAGCTCACCGCCGCCGACAAGCCGGGCTTCTGGGAGCGCTACGGCTACAACAACGATGCGGACTACTGGAAAGAAGAGCGCTACGAGTTCTGACGTTTTCCGGCGGCCGCTGCGCAGCCTCGACCTGCACGAGCACCTGACGGTCCTGTTCGTCTGCGGGATCGCAACGGTGATCTTCACACGAGGACTCCTTGCCGCGACCGGCTATCCGCAGGTCGGCAACTCGACGCTGCACATCGCGCACGTGCTCTGGGGCGGCCTTCTCATGCTGACCGCGCTGCTGGCGCTGCTCGCATTCCTCAGCCCGGCGACGAGACCTGTCGCAGCCGTTCTCGGCGGAATCGGCTTCGGACTGTTCATCGACGAAGTCGGCAAGTTCGTGACGAAGAACGTCGACTACTTCTATCGACCGGCGATCGCCATCATCTACGTCGCCTTCGTCGTGCTGTTCGGCGTCATCCGCTGGCTCTCGCGCCGCGGCTTCACCGCGCAGGAAGCGACGC
This sequence comes from Gaiellaceae bacterium, assembly GCA_036498225.1. Classification (GTDB taxonomy): domain Bacteria; phylum Actinomycetota; class Thermoleophilia; order Gaiellales; family Gaiellaceae; genus Palsa-739. The sequence continues at coordinate 3,722 of DASYFU010000266.1, forward strand.
TCATCGGGCTCGAGTCGTTGCAGCGCTCGGCGGTTGGGACGTTGACCGAGGAACGGCGGGCACAGGTCCTGCACCTGATGCACGTGACCGGCGCGAACGAGCCTCTTGCCGCGAGCGTCCGCGAGCTGCTCGAGCACTGCGAGGCGAGCCGAAGCTCACGACCGCCGCTCGCGCAGCGAGTGTCGAGACGGCTTGCGGCGATCTGGACGCCGCTCACGGCGCATCGCCTGTTCCGCGTCTTCATCTTTTCCGTTCTCGTGGCCGCAGCGGCGACGTCGACCGCGGAAGCCGGCTATCTCCTCCGGAACGGCATCAGCGCCACGTCATTCAGTCAGCGCGCGTTCGGGGCGACGACGATCGTCGCCGATCTGTTCCTCCTCGTCGGCGCCCTTCGTCTGTCGCGCTCGATCCTGTCGGCGCTGCATTGGTACGACCACGCCGTGTTGCTCGAGATCACCGTCGGGCAGGTGTTCCTCTACGGCTCGGAACAGCTCGCCGCGACGCTCGACCTCGTCGCGCTGCTCGTTGTCTGGGCGTTGCTGCGTTGGGCGATCCACTTCGAGTCCGCCCGCAGCCTGCAAACACGAGGGGCGGCCTCGCGGCCGCCCCTCGTCACTGCCTGAGCCCGAAGGCTCGTTACATCATGCCTCCCATGTCGGGCATGCCGCCGCCCATGCCAGCGCCGGCCTTCTCGGGCGCCTCGGCGACGATCGCCTCGGTGGTGAGGATGTTCTTCGCGATCGACGCCGCGTTCTGCAGCGCGGAGCGCGTGACCATCGTCGGGTCACCGATGCCTGACTTGAGCAGGTCCTCGACCTCGCCCGTGTCGACGTTCAGGCCCCAGCCCTTCTGGGCGCCACGAACGTTCGCGACCGCGATCGAGCCCTCGAGGCCCGCGTTGGCCGCGAGCTGGCGAAGGGGCTCTTCGAGCGCGCGGATGATGATCTTCGCGCCCGTCTGCTCGTCGCCCTCGAGCTCGCTGAGGAGCTTTTCCTTGACAGCGTCCGCCGCGTTGATGAGCGCGACGCCGCCGCCGGGGACCTGACCCTCCTCGAGCGCCGCGCGAGCGGCCTGGAGTGCGTCCTCGACGCGGTGCTTCTTCTCCTTCATCTCCGTCTCGGTCGAAGCGCCGACCTTGACGACGGCGACACCGCCGGACAGCTTCGCGAGGCGCTCCTGGAGCTTCTCGCGGTCGAAGTCGGAGTCGGTGTTCTCGATCTCCGCCTTCAGCTGCTTGATCCGGCCCTTGATCGCGTCGGACTCGCCGGCACCGTCGATGATGGTGGTCGAGTCCTTGTCGACGACGACACGACGGGCCTTGCCGAGCTGCGAGATCTTCGTGTTCTCGAGCTTGAGGCCCATCTCCTCGGTGATGACTTCGGCACCCGTGAGGATGGCGATGTCCTCGAGCATCCGCTTGCGGCGGTCCCCGAAGCCCGGCGCCTTGACGGCGACGGCCTGGAAGGTGCCGCGCAGCTTGTTGACGACGATCGTCGCGAGCGACTCGCCCTCGACGTCCTCCGCCACGATCAGCAGCGGACGGCCGGCCTGGATGACCTGCTCGAGCACGGGCAGGAGATCCTTGACCGCACCGATCTTCTGGTTGGCGACGAGGACGAACGGCTCGTCCAGCACCGCCTCCATGCGCTCGGCGTCGGTGATCATGTACGGCGAGAGGTAGCCCTTGTCGAACTGCATGCCCTCGGTGAACTCGAGCTCGAGGCCGAGAGTCTGGCCCTCCTCGACGTTCACGACGCCGTCCTTGCCGACCTTCTCGATCGAGTCCGCGATCACGTCGCCGATCTCGCGCTCACGCGAGGAGACGGTCGCCACGCGGGCGATGTCCTCCTTGCCGGAGACGCTCTTCGACTGCGACTTGAGGTTCTCGACGACTGCGTCGACGGCCGTCTCGATGCCGCGCTTGAGACCCATCGGGTTCGCACCCGCGGCGACGTTCTTCAGGCCCTCGCGAACGATCGCCTGTGCGAGCACGGTCGCGGTGGTGGTGCCGTCGCCGGCGACGTCGTTCGTCGCCGTCGCAACCTCGCGCACGAGCTGTGCGCCCTGGTTCTCGAAGACGTCCTCGACCTCGATCTCGCGGGCGATGGTGACGCCGTCGTTCGTGATGGTGGGCGCGCCGAACTTCTTGTCGAGCACGACGTAGCGCCCCTTCGGGCCAAGGGTGACCTTGACCGCGTCGGCGAGGGTGTTCACGCCGCGCTCGAGAGCGCGCCGTGCATCCTCGTTGAACTTCAGCTCCTTGTGAGCCATGTCTTGTTCAGTCCTCCCTAACTACGACTTTGCGCCGGCCAACTCGCGCGTCCCGACGACCTTCGCGAGAACATCGCTCTCGCGCAGGATCAGGTACTCGTCCACGCCGACCTTGATCTCGGTCCCGCCGTACTTGGAAAAGACGATCTCGTCGCCTTCCTCCAGGTCCATGGGGACGAACTTGCCGTTGTCGTCCCGGCTGCCCGGGCCGACTGCGAGGACGCGGCCGCGCTGCGGCTTCTCCTTCGCGGTGTCCGGCAGCACGATGCCGCTGGTCGTGACGTCCTCTTCATCGAGGACTTCGACGATCAAGCGGTCACCAAGCGGCTTCAGGTTCATACCAACTGCCTCCTGACTGCGACCTTGTGACACTGTATGGCACTCTCACCCTGAGAGTGCCAAGGCATTCTAGTGGCAGGAGGCGGGTCCCGCAAGCCGCTAGAACACAGGCATGAAGCGGGAGTTCTCGGCCGGGGGCGTCCTCCTCCGCAGTGTAGGCGGGACGCCGCATGTGGCGGCGATCCGCCCCCAGGGCAAGCCGGAGGGCATCTGGGTCCTGCCGAAGGGGAACATCGACCCCGGGGAGACCCCGGCGGAGACGGCCGTCCGGGAGGTGCGGGAGGAGACCGGGGTCGAGGGCCGCATCGTCGAGAAGCTCGGCGACGTGAAGTACGTCTACACCTGGGACGGGGAGCGGATCTTCAAGGTGGTCAGCTTCTTCCTGCTCCGCGCAGGCCGCGGTCGCATCGGCGCGATCGACGAGGCGATGCGCGTCGAGGTCGCCGACGCGCGCTGGCTGCCGCTGGAGGAGGCGCCGAAGCTCCTCGCGTACGGCGGAGAGCGGCAGATGGCGGCGAAGGCGCGCGATAGGGTCGCCGCGGAATGATCAACGTCGCCGACTACGTCGAGGCCGCCGCGGCCAAGGTCGACCCGGCCGTCTGGTGCTACTTCGCGGGCGGCGCCGGCGACGAGGTGACCCTGCGCGCGAATGTCGCCGCGTACGGGCGCTGGCGCCTCCGGCCGCGGATGCTCGTCGACGTGAGCGAGGTGACGACGCCGACGACGCTGCTCGGAGCTCCGGTCTCGATGCCCCTCGGCATCGCACCCTTCGCGATGCAGCGGCTGATCGACCCGGAGGGCGAGGTCGCGACCGCACGCGCCGCAGCGGCCGCAGGCGCGCTCATGTGCGTCTCGACGCTGACGACGAGCACACACGCGGAGATCGCCGTGGCCGGCGATTCCCCGCGCTGGCTCCAGCTCTACGTCCTCGACGACCGCGCGCGGACCCTCGCCCACATCGCGGAGGCGCGCGACGCCGGCTATTCCGCCGTCGTCCTCACCGTCGACCTGCCCTACGTCGGCCGGCGCGAGCGCGACGTGCGGCTCGGCTTCCAGAACCCGCCGCCCGACCTGCACCTGCCGTACGCGAACCTCTTCGAGAACTCACCGGCGCTGACGTGGCGCGACCTCGAGTGGATCCGCGCGGAGATGCCGCTCCCGCTCGTGATCAAGGGGATCCTCACGCACGAGGACGCAACGCTCGCCGTCGAGCACGGCGCAGACGCGATCTGGGTCTCGAACCACGGCGGACGCCAGCTCGACGGGGTCGCCGCCGGGCTCGACGCGCTGCCGGAGGTGGTCGACGCGGTCGCGGGACGGTGCGAGGTCTACGTCGACGGAGGCATCAGGCGGGGGACCGACGTGCTGACGGCGCTCGCGCTCGGCGCGCGTGCCGCGTTCGCCGCGCGTCCCTTCGCGAGCGGCCTCGCGGTCGACGGCGAAGCTGGTGTCGCGTCGGTGCTCTCCATCCTTCGCGACGAGATCGAGCTCGGTCTCGGTCTCCTCGGCTGCACGTCGCCCGACGATGTCGCGCGCAGCCATGTGGAGCCGACGCTCCCCTATGATCTTCTCGCTTGACCGGGCACCGCGAGCCGATGTACGCACTCAACTTCTACTCCCCGATGGTCGCCGACCAGCTGCGCACCGGCCGGAAGTCGGCGACGATCCGGCTGGGCGACAAGTCGGGGAAGTACAAGAAGGGCATGGTCGTGAAGGTGCTCTGCGGCAACCGCTACAGCGCGCGCGAGTTCGTCTTCGACGCCGTCATCGACAAGGTCGAGGTGAAGACGCTCGGCGAGCTGTCGCCCCGGGAGATCGAGCACGACAACCCCGAGATCCGCCGCACCGACGAGATGGCGACGTTCCTCGGCCAGCTGTACAACCGCGACGTCGAGCCGGACGACGTCGTCACTGTCATCCGCTTCTCCCAGATTCTCAGCGGGCCGGTCGTGCCCGGCTTCGACAACGACCCGTTCTAGGGCGCAGCCGTCGCCGCGCTGAGCGCCGACGCGGAGAGCGAGACCGAGTGGGCGGTCACGAGGGCGACGAGCGCGTGTCCCGTGTCCGCCGCGGTCGCGACGTACGCGGTCGACGTGGCGCCGGCGATCGGGGTGCAGATTCGGCCGTTCGCGTTGCACCGCTCCCACTGCACGGTGGTCGACGCCGCGCTCGTGCTCCACGTAGCGGCCTCGACGGTGAGGGTCTGCCCCTGCACCGTCACCTTCGGCTGAGCCGTCGACACGAAGGTCGCAGCTGCGGCGGCAATGGGGCCGACGAGCGAGGCGTACGCGACCTTCTTCGTGCCCGTGCCGTCGGTGGCGTTCACGGTGAGCCCGATCGTCTTGCCGATGTCCTTCGCGCTGAGCCGGTACGTCGGCTTCGTCGCGCCGTGCACGGAGGAGCAGTGCGCGCCGGTCGCGTCGCAGCGATACCACTGGACCGCGAACGCGATCGGGGCCGTGCCGGTCCATGTGCCGGTCGAGCCGGTGATCTGCTGGCCGGACTTGAGCGTGCCCGTCACGGCGGGCTGTGTCGTCGCCGCGAGCGCTGGCGGCGCGAGGACGTCGTCGCTCGCGACGCTGAACGCCGCGGCCGTCTTCCCGGCGATCGTGGCGGTGACGACCACGGCGACCGCGTGGCCCACGTCGTCGGCGACAGGCACGTAGCTCGCCGCGGTCGCACCCGCGATCGGCGCGCAGATGCGGCCGTTCGCATTGCACCGCTGCCACGCATACGCGACCGACGACGTGGACGCGCTCCACGTTCCCGGCCCCACAGTCAGCGTCTGTGCCTGCACCGCGTTTCCGGTCAACGGCGGCTGCACGGTCGAGGCGGCAGCCGTTGCGGCCGCGACCGGTCCAACGAGCGACGCATACGCGGACGTCGTCCCCGTCTTCACGGCCAGCGCGAGCGTTTGTCCAGCGTCCTTGGCAACCGCGGTGTACGTCGCGGCGACGGCGCCGTGGATCGAGAAGCAATGCGCGCCGGCTGCGTCACACCGGTACCACTGGTACCCGGTCGCGCCTGCCGTCGTGCCCGTCAGCCGCTGTCCGACCTTCACCGTGCCTGTGACGACAGGCCTCGTCGAGGGACTCGGTGTCGCAGTCGTCGTCGTGGTCGTCGTCGTGGTGGTGATCGTCGTCGTGGCGCTGCCGGGGCCGACGATGCCGCTGACGCCGCTCAGCACGACCTGCGACAACGTCCCGCTCGTCGCCTGGACTCGCGCGACGAGCGTGTGCCCGATGTCGGCAGCGGCGGGTTGATAGGACGCGGTCGCCGCGCCGGCGATCGCGACGCACGTTCGGCCGAGCGCGTCGCACTGCAGCCAGGAATACGTCACGGAGGCAGGCGTCGTCGCCCAGATGCCCGGCGTGACGCTCAGCGACGATCCGACTGCGGCGGTGCCGCTGACGATCGGGCGCCCGATGTTCCCCAGCGACGACGCTGCGGCGACCGGCCCGATGAGACTCGCGTACGCCTTCGTCGAGCCATCCTTGTCCTTCGCCGTGACGATGAAGCCGAGCGTCTTGCCGACGTCGGCGCTCGTCAGCTGATAGGTCGGGCGAGTGACGCTCGCCACCGCTGCGCAATTGGCGCCGACGCCGTCACAGCGATCCCAGCGGTAGCTGTACGTGACCGTCCCCGAGCCCGACCACGTTCCGTCGAGGCCGACGATGTGCGAGCCCGCCTGCGCCGCGCCGACGACGGAGGGAAGGACGCGGTTCGTCGGCCCCGCGGCCGCCTGGTGGCCGAGGAGCAGCAGTGCGATCGCCGTCGCAAGGCGCATACGTGACCATGCGCCGTGGAGGGGCTAAGTCCTGCGACGAATCGGCGAGCCGAAGAGCTCGTCGGCGCGCACCGGCTTGCCGCATTCCTCACAGTCGACGACCGCGATGGAGGAGAAGGGCGCGTCGCAACTCGGGCAGCGGCGAAGGAGCACGCCGCCGCACTGCGGGCACTCGTCCGGCATCTCCGCCTCGAACTGCTCGAACCAGCGCTTGGCGGCGCCGCAGCCGAGGCAGAAGGCGACCCAGTCCCCGAGCACCTTGCGCCGTTCCTCGCGCAGCCAGTCGGAGGCCTTGCCCATAGGCTGACTGTAGCCCGTGACTCC
>DASYFU010000267.1:0-9923 GCA_036498225.1 Gaiellaceae bacterium
GAGCGAGCGCGCAGTCGACGAGAAGGGACATCCGCATCGCGAGCGCCTGTTCGAGCGGCTTGACGCCCCAGCCATTGCGGGACCAGATCGCCGTCGGGATGAACTCGGCGGCGAACTGGGCAGCAAACGCGCCCGCGTAGACGGGGGCGTTGCTCCATGCCGGATGGTGCGCATGCGCGAGCGACAGGACCAGCGCCGGCCCGAGGGCGTACGACGCGTTGAAGACGAAGATCGGCCACTGGTTGACCGGCACGCGGCCGCGAATGAACGCCGGGCCCTCGCCGAGGAGGTAGCCGGCCGCGATCAGCAGCGGAACGTCGCGGGGCGGCAGCGCGAAGAACGTCGGCACGACGACGAGCTGCGTCGCGTAGACCCACCCGTTGCCCACCTCGAACGTCACGCGCGAGACCGCCGCGTACGCCACGACGGCGACGACGGCCGCGACGGGCGAGAAACCCCGGACCGCAGGCGCCACCACGGCAAGCGCGATCGCCGCAGCGAGGAAGCCGCCCGCGATCAGATGCGCGAGCGTGCGATGGCCGAGCGATCGCCCCGCGCTCGTGCGCGCGTGCTCGACCAGTTCGGTCGAGAGCAGGTCGATCGAGATGTCGCCGGCCGCAACGGCTTCCATACGTAAATTGTCCATAGTTGGGGACGTCGTCGAATACCTCGGTTGAGGTACCTCGAACAAGATCCCTATGAAGGGGGATCGCGCAGCCGTCTCCCTTGAATGAGGGTGCGGTCTGCCTTTCGTCCTGCGGCTTTGATGGAGGTAGTGACCGTGTCCAAGCGGGTCATGCTCGTTTTCGCGGCAGCGGCTGCTGCCGCATTCATCGCGGCGCCTGCCGGCAATGCCGGCCTGCTGAGCTGCCCCGGCAGCCTCCAGCCCTTCGCGCAATTCGGCGACTACAGCGACTACTTCGGGTTCGCCAACAACGGCTTCGAGAACGGGACGAGCGGCTGGACCGTGTCCGGCGCGTCCGTCACGAGCGGCAACGAGCCCTGGGACGTCAACGGCCCGGGCGGCAACTCGCTTTCGATCGGGCCGGGCGGGAGCGCCTACAGCCCGCGCGTCTGCACGGCCCTCCTCGCTCCGGCCTGGCGCATGTTCGCCAAGTCGAACGGCGCGAACGGCTCGCTTCGCGCACAGATCGTCTTCTACGGATTGCTCGGCAACATCACCGGGATCCTGAACGTGACGAACTTCGGCTCGTCGAGCTACGGGAGCTGGGAGCCCAGCTCGAACGTGCCGTCCCTCCTGTCGCTGCCCCTGGCGACCTTCTCTGCTCAGCTTCGGCTGACGAACACCGGCTCGAGCGGCACCTGGCAGGTCGACGACGTGTTCGTCGACCCGTGGGGCAACCGCAACACCGCTTAGAACGCGGCGAGCGCGCGGTCGCGCGCGGCCTCGACGAGCGACGCCAGGATGAGAGCACCGTCCGCCGACCCCAGCAAGGGGTCGACGGCGTGCTCCGGGTGCGGCATGAGCCCGAGGACGTTGCCGGCCTCGTTGCAGACGCCGGCGATGTCGTCCACCGAGCCGTTCGGGTTGTCGCGGTAGCGGAACACGATCTGCGCCGGGTCGAGATCGCGCGGCGGGACGTAGCGCCCGTCGCCGTGCTTGACGGGGATCACGATCGTCCGGCCGGTCTCGCAGCGCGAAGTGAAGGCAAGGTCGGTGCGCTCGACGCGGAGCGAGACGTCGCGGCACACGAAGCGCAGCGAGTCGTTCTGCAGGAGCGATCCCGGCAGCAGGCCGGCCTCGCACAGGATCTGGAACCCGTTGCAGATGCCGAGTACGAGGCCGCCGCCGTCCGCGAACTCGCAGACCGCGGAGGTGGCCGGTGAAAAGCGCGCGATCGCGCCGCAGCGGAGGTAGTCGCCGTACGAGAACCCGCCGGGGAGCACGACCGCGTCGAGCGAGGGAAGCTCCCGCTCCTCGTGCCACACGGGCACAGCCTCTGCGTCGAGCGCGCCCAGCGCCCACAGGGCATCGCGGTCGTCCTGCGACCCCGGGTACGTGACGACGCCGATGCGCGGTTGTGGGCTAGCCACTCAGCTCGATCTCGTACGACTCGATCAACGGGTTCGCGAGCAGCTGCTCGCACATGCGCTCGACCTGCGCGCGGGCCGCGGCCTCGTCGTCGGCCGCGACCTCCAGGTCGACGACCTTGCCCACGCGCGCGCCGGACACCGCGAAGCCGAGATGCTCGAGCGCTCGCTCGACCGCCTGGCCCTGCGCATCGAGGATCCCCGACTTCGGGCGAACGAGGACGGTCGCCTTCATCCGAGCACGACCGACGGGTTCTCGAGGTACGCGGGGAAGGGGATCGTCGTCAGCCGCTCGAACGCCTCGATGTACTTCGCGCGCGTCGCCTGGACGACGTCGGCAGGGAGCTCCGGCCCCGGATACGTCTTGTCCCAGCCCGTCGACTCGCAGTAGTCGCGCACGAACTGCTTGTCGAAGCTGTCCTGCGCGCGGCCGGGCTCGTACGTGTCGCCGGGCCAGAAGCGGGACGAATCGGGCGTCAATGCCTCGTCGCCGAGGACGAGATGACCGTGCTGGTCGAGACCGAACTCGAACTTCGTGTCGGCGATGATGATCCCCGCGCCGAGTGCATGTTCGGACGCGACTCTGTACAGCTCGATGGCGGCCTGCTCCACCTCGCGCAGCCGCGGCTCGCCGACGAGCTCCGCAGCCTGGTCGCGCGTGATGTTCTCGTCGTGGCCCGACGTCGCCTTCGTCGCCGGCGTGAAGATCGGCGACGGCAGCTTGTCCGACTCGCGCAGCCCTTCCGGCAGCGCATGGCCGCTCGTCGAGCCCGTCGCCTGGTAGTCCTTCCAGCCGGAGCCGGCGAGGTAGCCGCGCACGACGCACTCGATCGGCAGCATCTCGAGCTTCCTGCACTCCATCGACCGCGCGTCGTCGCGGATGGCCAGCATGTGGTTCGGGACGAGCGCGTGCATGAGCGCGAACCAGAAGCCGGACAGTCCTGTGAGCACGCGGCCCTTGTCCGGGATCTCGGTCGGAAGAACGACGTCGAACGTCGAGATTCGGTCGCTCGCGACGAGCAGCAGCCGGTCGTCGTCGAGGGCATAGAGCTCGCGGATCTTTCCGGATCCGACGTGTACAGCGTCAGGCATGGATTGGCTCCTTCAGGCGGTTGAACACGGTCTCGACGTGCTTGGTGTATGCGTCGAGGTCGAAGACGGCCTCGAGGTCGATGCGGCTCGCAATGTCGTCGTCGGCGCGCACGAGGTCGCGGAAGTCGAGCTCCTCGTCCCATGCGCGCATCGCGTTGCGCTGCACGAGGCGGTACGCCTCGTCCCGTTCGAGGCCCGACTCGACGAGCGCGAGCAATACACGCTGGCTGAAGAAAAGCGAGTGGCTCGACTCGAGGTTGCGTCGCATGCGCTCCGTCCGGACGACGAGTCCCTCGACGAGCCAGCTGAATCGATCGAGCATGTAGTCGAGCGCGAGGAACGCATCGGGGATGACGACGCGCTCGGCGGACGAGTGCGAGATGTCGCGCTCGTGCCACAGGGCGACGTTCTCGAGACCGACGAGCGCGGTGCCGCGGACGACGCGCGCGAGGCCGCAGATGCGCTCGGCGACGACGGGGTTCCGCTTGTGCGGCATCGCGGACGAGCCTTTCTGGCCCTTGCCGAAGGGCTCCTGGACCTCTGCCACCTCGGTGCGCGCGAGATGGCGGATCTCGAGCGCGAACATGTCGAGCGACGATGCGACGACGGCGAGCGCGCACAGGAGCTCAGCGTGCCGGTCGCGCTGGATGATCTGCGTCGACGTCGGCGCCGGCTCGAGACCGAGCCGTTCGCAGGCGAGCCGCTCGAGCTCGGGATCCGTCGCCGCATAGGTGCCGACGGCGCCGCTCAGCTTGCCGACGCGCATGCCCTCGAGGGCGCGGGCGATCCGAATGCGGCCACGGTCGAGCTCGAACGCCCACCCGAGGAGCTTCAGTCCGAACGTCGTGGGCTCGGCGTGCACGCCGTGCGTGCGCCCCATCTGGAGCGTGAGCTTGTGCTTCTCCGCGCGCGCGACGACGGCGGCGTATGCACGGTCGATTCCCTCGAGCAGGAGACGTCCGGCCGCCCCGATCTGGAGCGCGAGCGCGGTGTCGAGCACGTCGGATGAGGTCAAGCCGTAGTGGAACCAGCGTCCCTCGGGACCAAGGGTCTCGGAGACCGCGTCCACGAAGGCTGCGATGTCGTGGTGGAGGGTCGCCTCGAGCTCCGCGACCCGTTCCGGAGCCGGTGTTCCGGCTCGGGAGATCAGCTCGGCAGCCTCTGGCGGCACCACCCCCAGATCGGCCCAGGCGAGCGTCGCGGCCTTCTCGACCTCGAGCAGCGTCGAAAACCTCCCCTGCTCCGACCAAATAGCGGTCATGGCCGGGCGGGAGTAGCGGGCGATCACTGAACGGAGTCTAGAGCGCGCGTCGGGCGCGCCCGATCTCCCTCGGTCGAGGGAGGGCGGCCGTCCGAAGGTCTCGATAGGTTGACGCGCATATGTCGATTGAAAAGTGTAGAAACCTGCTTTACAAAGGCGCCCCGGCGGCACTCGGAATCTGCATCGGCGGCCTCCTCGGCGTGATCGGCACCATCCTCGTGATCGGGGCGCCGGCGAAGCCACAGGTCGCGCTCGGCGCCGTCCGGCAGACGGCGTTCATCCCGGCCATCGGCTCGCTGCCGTCGGCCGTGGACCACGTCAAGCAGCACGTTCAGGCGCACGTGCGCGCCGTGCGGCGGAAGCACGACCCGACGCCGAAGGCGCCCTCGCAGGCGACCATCTCGCTCTACGAGCGCTCAACGGCCCGCGGCGTCTTCCGCGCGCAGGGCTGCGGGGCGGCCCAGCGCGGCGCCACCGGCGTCGTCATCCTCGACTTCGGAAAGCCGGCGTACAACGGCCACACGTACGGGACGATCCTCTTCTCCGGCGCGTTCGCGGGGAACAGGGACATCACCCACGCCATGGCTGCGTACGCGACCGGGTACGTCCGCTGCCTCCCGAAGGGGTCGGACGACCGCATCGCGCTTGCGCGCGGTACGAGCAATTACCACCCGAGCGTGCCGAGCGTCTACAAGGCCGGCGGCAAGTGGGCGCGCGAGACCATGGAGCTCCAGCGAGTGCTGCAGGCCGCGAACTTCGACTCGCACGTGACGGCGGCGGCGGCTGACGACGTCGAGCCGGCGTGGGATCCGTCCTTCTGGCGGACGCGCGACTTCTATCGCGGCTACGCGGACTCGCGCGTCGGATTCCCGCTCTACAACTACGGCTCGCTCGACGGGGGCATCGTCAGCGGCGTCTGGAACGCGCATCAAGCGTTCTTCGTCACCGGCGGCATGCGCTATGCGCGAGCGATCCCGGAGATCTACAACCAGACGATGGCGCGTGAATGGGCGGCCCTCGCACAGGTCGCGCAGCACCGCTATCACCGGTCCGTGAAGTTCGCCGGCGTCATGACGGAGCGCACGGCCGGGAACCACGGCGTGAAGCCCCGTGAGGCGCACCGCATGCTCGTGCGCGAGCTGGCCGTGCAGGGGCACGGCGACGCCCCGGCGTCGGTGCCGGCGGCGTACACGAACATCCGCGGCTAGCGGTTCAAGATGCGCAACGCCAGCGCGGCCGCGTTGCGCGCGTTGTCCACGCCGACCGCCGCGACCGGGACGCCGGGCGGCATCTGGGCGATCGCGAGCAGTGCATCGAGCCCGTCGAGCACGCTCAGGCTCGAGCGGAACGGAACGCCGATCACAGGGAGATCGGTGTGTGCGGCGACGACGCCCGGCAGGGCGGCCGAGAGGCCTGCGCCGCAGATGAGGACCTTCAGGCCGCGCTCGCGGGCGCTCCGCGCGTACTCCGCGACGGCGTCGGGCGTGCGGTGCGCTGAGCGCACCTCGAACTCGTAGGCGGCGCCGGCCTCGTCGAGCACGTCGAGCGCGGGCTGCATCCGCTCGCGGTCCGATTCCGAACCGACGAGGATCCCGATCTCAGCCAGCGATATCACTCCGGAACTGCATCCCGGCGAAATGTATGTGCGCGACGCTCGCGTACGCGGCGGAACGTGCTTCGGCGACCGTGTCGCCGGTCCCCACGACGTTGAGGACGCGGCCGCCGTTCGTGACGAGGCGGCCGTCCTGGAGAGCGGTGCCCGCGTGAAAGACCAGCGCTTCCGTCGCCTCCATGTCGATCGGCGTGCCCGCGTCACCGCGTTCGGGATAGTCGCCCGACGCAACGACGACGGTGATGGCTGCGCCGTCCGCCGTCGGGGCCGCGACTCCGGCGAGCTCGCCTGCGGCGGCCGCGGCGAGCGTCTCGAGGAGTCCGTCGCCGAGTCGCGGGAGGATCGACTGCGTCTCCGGGTCGCCGAAGCGGCAGTTGAACTCGATCACGTGCGGCCCGCGCTCTGTGAGCATCAGGCCGCCGTACAGGAGCCCGGAGAACGGCGTCCCTCGGCGCGCGAGCTCGCGCAACACGGGCCGGTGGATCGCCTCGACGATCTCCTCGGCGTCGGGCGCGTCCGCGACCGGGCTGAACGAGCCCATGCCGCCGGTGTTCGGGCCGCTGTCGCCGTCGCCGACGCGCTTGTAGTCGCGTGCGCCCGGAAGCACGATCGCCTCCTCGCCGGAAGCGATCGCGAAGACCGACAGCTCGGGCCCCTCGAGCAGCTCCTCGACATGGAACGGCTGGCCGAGCGCCTGCGCGGCGCGCAGCGCGGCGTCGAGCGCGGCCTGGTCGCTGCAGACCCAGACGCCCTTGCCCGCGGCGAGCCCGTCCGCCTTGACGACGCACGGAGGTCGTGCGACTGCGAGCGTTCGCGCCGTTGCGACGCCGGCGGCCTCGATCACGTCCTTCGCGAACGCCTTCGATCCCTCGATCCGCGCCGCCGCGGCGCTCGGCCCGAAGACGGAGATGCCGCGCCTGCGCAGGGCGTCGGCGAGGCCGATCACGAGCGGCGCCTCCGGCCCGACGACGACGAGATCGACGTCCAGCTCGGCGGCGAGCGGGACGATCGCGGCCGGATCCTCGGCGCGCGCCGGGTGACATTGTGCGAGCGCTGCGATCCCCGGGTTCCCCGGGGCAGCGTGCAGCTCGACGTCGGGGCTGCGCGCGAGCGCCCAGACGAGCGCGTGCTCGCGACCGCCCGACCCGACGACGAGCACCTTCACGGCGGCGATCGTATCCTGGGTCGATGGACGCTCCTCCGTACTCGGCGGCCGAGGTCGACGTCCTCCGACTCCCGGACGGCGCGCACGAGCGCGATCACGTCGCCGCGGAAGAGCCACTCGAGATTCGCATCGGCGGCGAGCCGGTCGCCGTGACGATGCGCACTCCCGGCCACGACGAGGAGCTCGCGCTCGGCTTCTGCCTCTCCGAAGGGCTCAGTCCCGAGCGCGCGCGCGTTCCGGACGACCTCGCCGCCAACACGGTCGACGTCGCGGCCGGCGGCTTCGATCCGGAGCGCCTGCGCCGCAGCTTCTACACGTCGTCGTCGTGCGGCGTCTGCGGGAAAGGAGCACTGGAGGCGGTCGCCGTCGAAGCGACGCGCGTCGAGTCGCAGCTGCGCGTCCCGCTCTCGGTCGTCACCGCGCTCCCGGATCGGCTGCGCGAGGAACAGGCCGCGTTCGCCGTGACGGGAGGACTGCATGCGAGCGGGCTGTTCGATGCGGAGGGCCGGCTGCTGTGCGTGCGCGAGGACGTCGGCCGGCACAACGCGCTGGACAAGGTGATCGGCTGGGCGTTCCTCCAGGGACTGCTGCCGCTGGCGCAGCACGTCGTCTGCGTCAGCGGCCGGTTGTCGTTCGAGCTCGTGCAGACGGCCGCGGTGGCGGGCTGCCCGGTGCTCGTCGCCGTCGGCGCTCCGTCGAGCCTCGCCGTCGAGCTCGCGGCCGACCGGGGCGTGACGCTGTGCGGCTTCGTCCGCGGCGGCTCGGCGAACGTCTACACGGAGCAGTGGCGGATCGCGTAACGGGCGTGCTGCTCGTCGGCGGGGCGAGCACGCGCTTCGGCTCGCCGAAAGCGCTGGCCCGTATCGACGGCGAGACGCTCGCCGAGCGCGCGTGGCGGACGCTCGGCGAGGCGTGCGACGAGCGCATCGCCGTCGGGAAGGGCGACGAGGAGCTGCCGTTCCCCGTCCTCGCGGACGGCGAGACCGAGCACGCCTCGATTCACGGTCTCGTCGCCGGGCTGCGCGCAGCGCACACTGACGTCTGCGTCGTCCTGCCCGTCGACATGCCGTGGATGACGGCGGAGGCGCTGCGTGCGCTCGCCGGTGCATGCCGCGACGCGGCGATTCCGCAGACCGGCCCGCTGCCCGGCGCCTATCGCAAGTCGGTGCTCGCGGCGCTGACGAGCGGGGAGCTCTCCATCAGGCGGGCGATCGCCGGCCTCGACGTCGCCGTCGTCGAGCTCGACGAGTCGCTGCTCGGAAACGTGAATACTCCGCAGGATCTGGAGCTCTGAGCAGGCATACGACACGTTCATGGGGCGCTTCTCGACGCGCCTCGCGCCTCTGTTCGCAGACTTCGCAGGTGTCGAGCCGCGCATGCACGCGCTCGACGTCGGCGCCGGCACGGGCGCTCTGACCGCCTAGCTCGTTCGCCGCGACGTCGACGCGGCGGCGGCCGAGCCGTCACCGGCATTCGTGGATGCGCTCCGCGCGCGCTTCCCCGGCGTGGACGTGCGTACGGCGGGCGCGGAGGAGCTGCCGTGGCCGGACGACTCGTTCGACGTCGCGCTCGCGCAGCTCGTCGTCGCGTTCATGCGCGACGCGCCGGCGGGCGTACGCGAGATGCGTCGCGTGGCCGGCACGGTCGCGGTCTGCATGTGTGACCGCAAGGGCATGGACATGCTCGACGCGATCAACCGTACGCGCGACGCGCTCGGCGTTCATCGCGAGGACTCGCCGTACCGCTCACGCGTCGAGATCGAGGAGCTGCTCGGCGCGGGAGCCGACTCGGAGCTGCTCGAGGTCGACGCCGGCTACGCCGACTTCGAGGACTTCTGGGACGCGCTCCTCGGCGGCGTCGGCCCCGCCGGCGAGTGGGCGGCGGCGCTCGACGACGAGCAGCGCACCGTCGCGCGGGCCGAGCTCTTTCGCCAGCTCGGCGAGCCGGACGGGCCCTTCACGATGACCGGCCGCGCCTGGGCTGCCCGCGTCACGCGCGGGTGAGGACGCTCTCGCGCTCGGCGCCCGTGCCGACGAGCG
Source organism: Gaiellaceae bacterium (assembly GCA_036498225.1). Classification (GTDB taxonomy): domain Bacteria; phylum Actinomycetota; class Thermoleophilia; order Gaiellales; family Gaiellaceae; genus Palsa-739. The sequence goes on from DASYFU010000267.1 coordinate 9,222, forward strand.
TGACGGCGACGTCGAGCTCGCGCTCGACGAAGTCGACGTAGGCGCCCGCCGCCTCGGGAAGATCCTCGACCGAGCCGCAGTGGTCGAGGTCGGCGCCCCAGCCCGAGAGGATCTCGTACACCGGCTGCGCCGCGTGGAAGTCGCTCTGGTGCGCGGGGAAATGCTCAGTCTCGGTCCCGTCGGGGAGCCGGTAGCGCACGCACACGGGGATCTCGGCGAAGTGCGAGAGGACGTCGAGCTTCGTCAGCGCGAGCCGGTCGAGCCCGTTGACGCGGACCGCGTAGCGCAGCGCGACGAGGTCGAGCCAGCCGCAGCGGCGGTCCCGGCCGGTGACGGTTCCGAACTCGCCGCCCAGATCGCGGATGCGCGACTGCTCCGGCTCTTCGATCTCGGACGGGAACGGCCCTTCGCCGACGCGCGTGACGTAGGCCTTCGCGACGCCGATGACGGTGTCGATGCGCGTCGGGCCGATGCCGGTGCCGATCGCCGCGCCCGCCGCGGTCGGGTTCGACGACGTGACGAACGGATACGTGCCGTGGTCGAGGTCGAGCAGCGTCGCCTGCGCGCCCTCGAAGAGGACGTCCTTACCCGCGCGCAGCGCGTCGTCGACGATAAGCGAGGTGTCTGCGACGTGCGGGCGCAGGCGTGCGGCGTACACCTCGTACCGGCTCGCGACCTCCTCGAGGTCGAACGGCTCCACGT
>DASYFU010000268.1:0-4657 GCA_036498225.1 Gaiellaceae bacterium
GGCCCGCTCCGGGCCAATGCCGTCGGCCTCGACGAGCTCCTCCTGCGACGCGTTCATGAGCGCGTCGACGGTGCCGAAGTGCCGCGCGAGCGTCTGCGCGGTCACCCAGCCGACGTCGGGGATGTTCAGCCCGAAGAGCACGCGCGAGAACGGGATCTGCTTCGACGCCTCGATCGCGGCGATCGCGTTCGTCGCGCTCACATCTCCGTACCCAGGGAGGGCGGTTAACTTCACGCGCGTCAACCTGTACAGCTCAGGAATCGAGCGGACGACCCCCTCGTCCCACAGGGTCCTGACGGACTGCTCGCCGACGCCGTCGATGTCGGCCGCGGCCATCACCCAGTTGATGAGCGACTCGAGGCCACGCGACGGGCAGCCGCGATTCGGGCAGCGGTGCATCGCCTCGCCTTCGGGCTTCACGACCTCCGTCCCGCACAGCGGGCAGTGCGTCGGCATGCGGAACCGCTTCGTCCCCTTCCGGTGCGGGCCGGCGGGGCCGACGATCTGCGGGATGACGTCGCCGGCGCGCTGGACGATGACGTCGTCGCCCGCGCGGATCTCCTTGCGGTTGATGTCCTCCTCGTTGTGCAGCGTCGCGCGCGAGATGGTGACGCCGCCGACCTCGACCGGCTCCAGCACCGCCCACGGGTTGAGCGCGCCCGTGCGGCCGACACGGATGAGGATCTGGTTCAGCCGGGTGACCGCCGTCATCGGCGCCCACTTGAAGGCCCGCGCCCACCGCGGCCGCTCGTGCAGCGAGCCGAGCCGCGCCTGCTGGTCGTACGAGTCGACCTTGATGACGATCCCGTCGATCTCGTAGTCGAGCTCGGCGCGCCGTACCTCCCAGGCGTGCGCTCGCTCGGCCACCTCCTCGACCGTCTCGACGCGCTCGGCGAACGGATTGATCGGGAAGCCGTGGCGCTTCAGCCACTGCAGCGTCTCCCAGTGCGTCGCGAGCTCCACGCCCTCGTGCGCACCGACGCCGTACGCCCAGAACGAAAGGGGGCGCGCGGCGGTGATGGAGGAGTCCTTCTGCCTCAGCGAGCCGGCCGCTGCGTTGCGCGGGTTCGGCGTCGGCTTCTTCCCCTCCGAGACGAGCCGCTCGTTCAGCGACCTGAACCCGGACAGCGGCATGTACACCTCGCCGCGCACCTCGACCGTGCCCGGGACGCCGCCGCCCATCATCGCCAGCGGGATCGTCCGGATCGTCCGCAAGTTCGCGGAGACGTCCTCCCCGACGACGCCGTCGCCGCGGGTCGCGCCGCGGGTGAACACGTTGTCGTCGTACGTGAGGTTGATGGCGAGGCCGTCGATCTTCGGCTCGAGGACGTAGGCGACCGGGTCGTCCGTGCCGAGGCGCTTGCGCACGTCGTCGGCCCACTTCGCGATCGCCTCGTCGGTCGTGACCTTTTCCAGCGACCCCATCGGCGACAGGTGCCGCACCTTCTGGAACTGGCCGGAGAGCGGCGCGCCCACGCGCTGCGTGGGCGAGTCGGGGGTCACGAGCGCCGGATCCCCGTCCTCGATCGCCACGAGCTCGTCGTAGAGGACGTCGTACGCGGCGTCCTCCATGATCGGCTCGTCGTCGACGTGGTAGGCGATGAGCGCGCGATTCAGGAGCTCGCGCAGCTCGGCGGCGCGCTTCGCCGCGGGGCTAGACGACGGCAAGCAGCTCCTCCGCGGTGTCGACGATCGCGTCCGGCTGCTCTCGCTCGAGGCGGGACCGGTCGTGGATGCGGCCCCAGGTGACCGCGACCGAGCCCATCCCGGCCGCCTTGGCCGCCCGGACGTCGAACGGCGAGTCGCCGACGTAGACCGTGTCCTCGGGCCGCGCCCCCAGCCGCTCGGCGGCGAGGAGCAGCGGCTCCGGGTCGGGCTTGTGGCGGTCGGTCTCGTCCCCTCCCACGATCGCCTCGAACAGGTGGCCCAGGGGCACGTGCTCGAAGGCCAGCTCGACCGTCGACCGCCGCTTCGCCGTCACCACGCCCAGCCGGCGCCCGTCGGCTTGGAGCCGCTCCAGGACGTGCTCCATCCCGGCACAGCACACGAGCTCCTCGTGAAGGGGCTCGTTGTGGGCCCGGTAGACCCGGACGAGCTCGTCCACCCGCTCCGGGTCGAAGGCCTGCATCTGCGCCTCGAGGCCCGGGCCTCCGACCGCCCGCATGAGCTCCTCGTCCGCGTACTCGCGCCCCAGCACCTCGCGGGTCGCATGCCGCATGGATGCGAGGATGATCCCGCCGGAGTCGATCACGGTGCCGTCGAGGTCGAAGAGAACGACGGGGTACGTCACTCGTTCGATCCTACCCCGCTCATACGCTTGATCCCCCGTTCGGGGGGTGCTTTCGCCGGGCGGTTCGCGAGAGGATGCGCCCTGCAGGTCTGCGGCTAACCCACATGGAGGTTCCTGCAATGGTTCGTTGGCGTTCGGCAAGTCTCAAGACCGTCGTGGCGTTCGGCGCGATCGCTTCGCTCCTCGTTGGTTCGGGTGCGGGCGTCCGCTGGGGCGACCTCTCGTCGATCATCTCCGGCCTTTTCGGACTGCTCTAAGACGGGTCATCGCGTGAGCCGGCGCGGCGCCGGCTCCCGCTGATCCCTCCCGGCGTATATGGCCTCGACCGATAACACGATCTCCGGCCTTCCCGTACGGCTCATCGGCTACGTGGGGCTGGTGGTCGCCGCGGCGATCGCGGTTCTCGCAGCATCTGCGGCGGATCTCGCCGTCGAGCCGCCCCGGACCACGACGGCGATCGGCATGGCGCTCTTCCTCGCGTTCGGCATCGTCGCGGAGCTCCATCCCGTGCCCCTGGACGACAAGGGCAGCGAGGTCTCGCTCGGGTTCGTGTTCAACATCGCCGCCCTGCTGATCTTCGGCTGGGCGGCCGCAATCCCGATCGCGGCGCTCAGCATCGTCGTGCCGATGCTCATCCAGCGTCTGCCGGCGATCAAGGCGGCCCTCAACGGCGGCGCATACGCCCTGGCGGCGGCGGCTGCGTCCGCGCCGAGCTTCCTCAGCGTCGTCAATCGCGACGACGTCATACGGATGAGCATCTACGCCTTCGTCGCGGGGCTCATCTTCGTCCTCGTCAACGTCGGCATCGTCTCCGGCGCGGTCTCGCTCGCGCAGGGCGTCTCATATCGCGAGACCCTCTTCTCGATCTTCAGGTATTCCGGGCCGGCGCTCTCGATCATGGCCTTCCTCGCAGCGCTGGCGGCGAACCTCTGGACGATCAAGCCGGCGCTCCTCCTACTCCTCGCCGGGCCGCTGTTCGCGCTCTCCCTGTACCAGCGCACCGCGCTGCGCTCCCGGCTCGCGCTGCACGACGCGCTGACCGACAACCTGTCGGGCCTCGGGAACCACCGGGCCTACCAGGCGTCGCTGCGCGAGCGGATCGCGCATGCCAAGCACGACCACACCGAGTTCTCGCTCTGCATCGTCGACGTCGACGACTTCAAGCGGATCAACGACACCTACGGCCACCAGGTCGGCGACGACGTGCTCGTCGCGCTCGCGGAGATCCTCGGCAACGCGCGTGACGGCGACGCCTTCCGCTGCGGCGGCGACGAGTTCGCCCTGATGTTCTCCGGGGACGGCACTGTCGCGTTCGAGCGCATCACGGAGGTGCAGGAAGCGGTCGCGGGGCTCGGCCTGACGCCGGTGACGATCAGCGTCGGCATCGCGAGCTTCCCCAGCCAGGCCGACGACGCGGACGGGCTTCAGCGCATGGCGGACGGCGCGCTGTACTGGTCGAAGCACCACGGCAAAAACCGGTCGTTCGTCTACAGCCCCAAGGTCGTGCGCATCCACTCGGCGAAGGATCTCGAGTGGGAGACGGAGCGGATGGCGCGGCTGCGCGCGGCGAAGAACGTCGTGCGCTTCGTCGACGCAAAGGACCCGACGACGGCGAACCACTCGGAGACGGTCTCGGCGCTGGCCGCCTCGATCGGCGCCGAGATGGGCCTGGACGAGAACATGGTCGACCAGCTCGCGCTCGCCGGCCTGCTGCACGACATCGGCAAGATCGGCATCCCCGACTCGCTCCTGCAGGCGCCGCGCGCGCTCAACGATGCCGAAGCGGAGACGATCAAGGCGCATCCGGCGCTCGGCTACTCGCTGCTCGAGGGCCTCGGCATCTCGCCGATCGACGAGTGGATCCTCCACCACCACGAGAACTGGGACGGCACGGGCTACCCCGACCGGCTCACCGGCGACGAGATCCCGCTCGGCGCGCGCATCATCCGTGTGGCCGACTCCTTCGAGGCGATGACGTCCAACCGGCCGTATCGGGAGGCGCAGTCGCTCGAGTACGCGCTCTCCGAGCTGCGCCTCTACGCCGGAACGCACTTCGACGCTGCCGCAGTCGCCGCAGTCGAGGCCCACCTGGCCAAGACCGCAGCGTTCGCGTTCGCCTGATGGTCCTCGTCCTCCCGTTCGTCATCGGCGTCCTCGTGGCGCTCCCGCTCGGCGGCCGGCTGAGAGCGCTCGCGACGATCCGACTGCGCTGGCTGTGGCTGGCGTACATCGCGCTCGCCTTCCAGATCGCTGCCTTCCCTGGCAGCTCGCTTCCGTGGCACACGCCGGACTCGGTGGCGGTGGCGCTGTGGATCGCCTCCGATCTGCTGCTGGTCGCCGTCGTCGTCCGGAACGTCCGACTTCCCG
>DASYFU010000269.1:0-3521 GCA_036498225.1 Gaiellaceae bacterium
GTCTTCTCGTAGCGCACGGAGTTGATCATGTGCCCACCGAGGAGGAACGGCTCCATCTTCTGCAGCAGCTCCGCGCGGCCCCAGAGTGCGCCGATGCCACTCGGCCCGCACATCTTGTGACCGGAGATGGCGAGGAAGTCGCAGTCGAGCGCCTGCACGTCGACGCGCATGTGCGGCGCGGCCTGTGCGGCATCGCAGACGAAGATCGCTCCCTGCTCGTGCGCCCACCGCGTCAGCGGTCCGATGTCGGCGATCGTCCCTAGCGAGTTGGACACGAGATTCGTCGCGACGACCTTGACGTTGTGGTCGCGCGCGATCTCGTCCAGCCCGGAGAGATCGACCTCGTAGTTCTCGTCGAGCGGGAGCATGAGGAACTCGGCGCCCTGCCGACGTGCGATGTACTGCCACGGAACGAAGTTCGAATGGTGCTCGAGCTCGGTGACGACGACGGCGTCGCCCGGGCCGAGGTTGTTCCCGGCCCACGAGTACGCGACGAGGTTCAGCGCCTCGGTCGCGTTGCGGACGAAGATGACCTCGCGCACGTCGGGCGCGTTCACGAACGCGCGAACCTTCTCCCGCGCTCCCTCGAGCCCTGCCGTCGCCCGCTCCCCGAGGACGTGGACGGCGCGGTGGACGTTCGCGTACGACGTCTCGTAGAACGTCGTCATCGCATCCAGCACCTGCCGCGGCTTCTGGGAGCTGTTTGCGGAATCGAGATAGGCCAGCGGCTTCCCGTGGATCAGCTGCTCGAAAATGGGGAAGTCGGCGCGCAAGGCATGCGCGTCCAGCTGCCTCCGATCGGTCGTCGCGGCCAAGAATCCATGGTACGTGGCAGGATCAGGGCACCGCGCTGAACGCGGCCGACTCCCACACGAACCGGTGACGGCGACGCTCGGCGAGCGTCAGGCCCTGGGCGGCCGCGGCCGCCGCGATCCGGTCGACCGGATGCAGGTACACCTGGAAGGTCGAGCCGCTCACGCGCATCACCGCGTTCACGAGCGAGAAGGCGGTGCGCAGGACGCCGCGCTCCTGCGGATACGTCAGCACCATCCGCTTGCGCGCGTGCTGCGCGGCGGCGCCGATGAGCTCGTCGACGTCGGGATAGCAGCACACGACACGGTGCATGACGACGACGTCGTGGGGCTCGATGGCATCCGCCTCGGAGACGAAGTCGCCGACGCGGCGATCGACTCGTCCGGCGAGTCCTCGTTCGGCGAGAAGCGTGCCGGCCGCGTCCTCGTACGTCGCGGCGAGCTCGACGTTCGTCACCTGCGCGGCTCCCGCCTCGAGCAGCTCGATCTCGATCGCGCCCACGCCTCCTCCGACCTCGAGGACGCTTTCGCCCCGCACGTCGCCGGCGAGCTCGGCGAGCGCCTTCGCCGATCCGCGCAGCCCGTGCTCGCGGAACCGGCGCGCGTCACGGTCGGCGGTATTGCGGCCGAACACCTTCTCGTAGTCGCGCGCGCAGCAGCCGGTCACTATCGGTGGACGATCTCACACCCGTGCAGCACGTCGCTCCGGTCGGCCCACACCGTGTCGCGGCCGGGGCCGCAGTCCACGGTGTCGCGGTGCCCGTTGTTCGCATGGACGGAATCGTTTCCGGCGCCGGCGAGGATGACGTCCCCGCCGGCGCCGGTGCCCTCGATCACGTCGTTGCCCGGCGTGCCGGCGATCTCGCACGAGCCGGTGACCGGGCCGTTGAACTCGTTGTCCTCGTAGATGCGGATCGATATGTGACCGTGGCACGCCGACCGCGGACCGGAGAACGCGACCGTGTCGCCGACGGGCGAGAACGAGGCGCCCATCCCGTTCGCACCGATCAGCCGCGCGGTCTTGCCGGTGTCGAGATACGTGATGAGAACCGAACCGCCGGAGGTGTACGCGACCGCGTCGCTCTCACGGGACCAGCTCGGGTCGCTCGTCAGGCGCGGCGCCGGCGCGATCGCCTTCGGCGCGGCGGAGCCGTCCGGAGGAACGATCCAGAGTCTCTGGCCTGCGACGTAGGCGATGTACTTCCCGTCCGGCGACCACGCCGGCGCCTGTGGGTTCGCGATCGACGCGACTCGGTGCTCAGCTCCGGGCCCGGTGGTCACGTAGATGCCGTCGTCCCGCTGGAACGCGAGCACAGAGCCGTCGTGCGACCACGCCGGCTTGCCGATCGCGTTGCGCGCCCACAGCGTGCCGTTCACCCATAGGTCGGTGTTCGTCGCGCCGACCGTCGTCAGGAACGCGATGTCGGACGAGCCCGGACGCCACGCGGGCGCGTATGCGTGCCCGCTGGACGTGAATCGCGTGCGCGCGCTGCCGTCGGCGCTCGCGGTGTAGATCTTGCCCCCGAGCGAGAAGACGAGACGTCCGTCGGACGACCAGCTCGGGGCGAGCTGGCCCTCGTTGGCGGCGATCCGGAACGTCCGGCGCGCGCCGACGTCGACGACCTCGAGCGTCATCGTGCGGCCGCTGACGCGCGTGAAGGCGACGTCGTTCCCGTTCGGGGAGTAGACCGGCCACCAGTCCTGCGACGCGACGATCGGCAGGCGCGCCGCCGCTGCCGCCGGCACGGCGAGCGCGAGGAAGAGACCGAGCCCGAGGAGACGCGTCACACGGCCAGCGTGCCAGGGACTCGTTAGCGGTCCGTCAGCGCACTGTTACCTTTGGCTGCGTGAGCGACTACGTCTTCACGATGTACCGGGCCGACAAGTTCTACGGCCCGGATCGTCAGGTGCTGGGGAACATCTCGCTGTCGTTCCTGCCGGGCGCGAAGATCGGCGTGCTCGGCCCGAACGGCGCCGGCAAGTCGACGCTGCTCCGGATCATGGCGCTGAAGGAGGAGCCGTCCTCCGGCGTGGCCGAGCTCGCGCCGAACGCGACCGTCGGCCTCCTCGAGCAGGAGCCGGACCTCGATCCGGCCAAAACGGTGCGCGAGAACGTCGAGGACGGCGTGCGTGCGTTGCGCGACCTCATGGACCGCTTCAACGAGATATCGGCGAAGTTCGCCGAGCCCGACGCCGACTTCGACACGCTGCTCGCCGAGCAGGCGACGGTGCAGGACGCGATCGACCGCGCGGATGCCTGGCAGCTCGAGCAGCATCTCGACCATGCGATGGACGCGCTGCGCGTGCCCGACGGCGACCGCGACGTGACCACGCTGTCCGGCGGCGAGCGCCGCCGCGTGGCGTTGTGCCGGTTGCTCCTCTCGGCGCCCGACCTTCTGCTCCTGGACGAGCCGACGAACCATCTCGACGCGGAATCGGTCGCCTGGCTCGAGCGCTTCCTCGCCGAGTACAAGGGCACAGTCGTCGCGGTCACCCACGACCGCTACTTCCTCGACAACGTCGCCGGCTGGATCCTCGAGCTCGACCGCGGCCGCGGCATCCCGTTCCAGGGGAACTACTCGTCGTGGCTCGAGCAGAAGCAGGAGCGTCTCGCGATCGAGGAGAAGACCGAGTCGGCGCGGCGTCGCACGCTCGCCCGCGAGCTCGAATGGGTTCGGATGAGCCCGCGCGCGCGACACGACAAGTCGA
>DASYFU010000270.1:0-4699 GCA_036498225.1 Gaiellaceae bacterium
CCACGCCGGTGTACTGCGACGGCGGCGCCGGCGGCGTGAGGCCGGTGCTGAGATCGAGGGCCGGGTTGGTGTTCGGCGGCTGGTAGGTGGCCAGCCGCTGCTGCGCCTGTCGCTCGAGGGCGAGCTGGCGCGCGTGCTGCATCGCGACGAGATGCGCGATCTCGCCCTTGATCGAGTTGTACAGGCTCTTCTCCCGACCGAGCTGCGACGCGATGCGCACCTTCGCCGCGGCCCGCTGCCGAACGAGCACCGCCTGCGCACGCCGGTCGTGGACGAGCGTGTGCTGCCGAACCGTCACTTCGTGCTTGAAGGAGACGACCTGGTGGACGACCGCGACGTCCTGCGACGAGAGCGATTGGACGGACTCGATGCGGTTGACGAGGTCGTCAACGCTCGTGGCGCCGAGGATCACGCCGAGCGTCGACTGCGTATCGCCCGCCGTATAGATCGTCACGAGCCGCTGCGAGAGGTTGTGCTGCGCGACGACGAGGTTCGCGCGGGCGGCGCGTAGGCCGATGCGGTTTATCGTCAGGTTGTGCTCGATCGAATGCAGCTTCGCGTTCGCCGAGTCGTACTGATTCTGTGCGCGCACCGCGCTCGAGTCGAGCACCTGGATCTGCGACATGACGCGCTGCGCTTCGGCCTGCTTCGCGCTGATGGACGGGTCGGCGGTCGCCGCACCGGCCGCGATACACGCCGCGGCGAGGGCGATGACGGTGGCTGGAGCCTGTCGCTTCAGTGTCTGGATGACGTCTCCCGACGTTCACCCGGCGCCTCAGCACCGGGCCTCCCGCACGTCACAAGGTGGGGACGCTAGCAGGGCTTTCGGACGCTGGCAACCGGTAAATGCCATGAAAGTTGCCGCAAATTGGCACATGCCACACGATAGAAAGGGGTAAATCACCCTGCACAAACTCTCCGAAGCCGCATGTTTCCTGTGGTACGGTCCCGCGACCGTGGGCGCCCGAAGGACACGATCCGCGGCGTTGCTCGCAGGCGTCACTGCGGTGCTCATCCTCACCGCCGGCTCGCCGGCGACCGCCGGTACCGGAGCGCAGGAGCGCGCCCTGCGCACGCAGGAGAACGCACTTGCGGCGCGATTGCATGGTGCAACGCTCGATTTGTATGCGCTCGACTCGCGTCTCGGCGCAGCGCAGGCGAAGCTCACGCAGCTGCAACGCGAGGCAACCGCGCTCCGCGCGCAGCAGCTGCTGCTCACGCAGCAGATGAGCGCCGCGCTGCGCACACTCGCGATCTCGCAGAAGAACCTCGGCGCGAATCTGCGCATGCTCTACGAGCAGGGCGACACCGATCCGCTCGCAGTCATCCTCGGCGCCGAATCGCTCGACCAGGCCGTATCGACGCTCGACGGCCTCAAGGCCGTCAGCGACCAGAGCAACCGCTTCGTCGCGGCGTCGCTCGTCGCGCGGCATCGTCTGCAAACGCTGCGCGTCACACTCTCCGCGCATAGCGCGCGCATCTCGGCCGACGTGCGCGCCGCCGCCGGCACGTTGCGCACGCTCGCTTCAGCACGCGCCGACCGGCTGTCGTTCATCTCCGGGCTGCGCGCGCAGCAGCAGCTCAAGTCGTCGCAGATCCAGGAGCTCGAAGCAGCCGTACAACGTGCCGAGGCGAAGTCGCAGACGCTCACGGCAGCGGTCGCCGCCAGCGGGCCCGTCCCGTCGGTCGTCGGCGACCCCGCGCCGGCGCCTGCAGCTAGTGCTGCTGCGACGCCTGCGGCGAGCCAGGGGGGCAGAACGCTCGTCGTCTCGGCCACCGGCTACTCCCTGCCCGGCCACACGGCGACGGGCCTCCCGGTCGGACCCGGCATCGTCGCGGTCGACCCGACCGTGATCCCGCTCGGCACGCGCATGACGATTCCGGGCTACGGCGAGGGCGTCGCCGCCGACGTGGGCGGTGGCATCCGCGGCGCGATGATCGACCTGTGGTTCCCGACCGTCGGCCAGGCCTTCGCCTGGGGGCGCCGAACGGTCACGATCACACTGCACTAGACTTCGGCGCGTAAGGGGGGTGTGAGACCTGACTGAGCCGCTTTCGGCAGCCGACGAGCCGGGCATCGAGACGCTACGCGTCCTGATCGTCGACGACCACGATCTCTTCCGTACGGGCTTGCGGAACCTGCTCGAGGAGCAGGGCGTCCAGATCTCGGGCGAGGCCGCGTCCGGAACCGACGCGGTGCGCTCCGTCCGCGAGTTCGCGCCCGACGTCGTGGTCATGGACCTGAACATGCCGGGGATGGGCGGCGTCGAAGCGACGCGGCACATCACCGCGATCGCGCCACTGACGCGCGTCGTCGTGCTCACCATCTCCGACGAGGACGCCGACGTGATGGACGCGATCCTCGCCGGCGCCTGCGGCTACCTGCTGAAGGACTCCTCGATCGACGAGCTGATGGCCGGCATCCGTGCCGCGTGGCGCGGAGAGTCGCTCATCTCGCCCGGCATCGCGGCGAAGGTCCTCCAGCGCGTGCGCGCGACGAGCGCGAACCCTGAGATCGCGGACACGATCCGCTCCGAGCTGTCCGACCGCGAGATCGAGGTGCTGAAGCTGATCGCTAACGGCAAGGACAACGCCGTCATCGCGGCGGAGCTCCACATCAGCCCGAAGACGGTGAAGAACCACATCTCGAACATCCTGATGAAGCTCCAGATCGACAACCGGATCCAGGCCGCGGTGTACGCGGTCCGGTCCGGGATCGTCTAGGCGATCGTCGCGTGCCGCAGTGCGCGCGTGCGCGCCTGCAACCGCCGAAGCACCGCCCGGAGGCTGCCGATCTCGGCATTCGCATGCGTGAGCCGCTTGGCGAGCGTGAGCAGCTCGTCCGCGGCCCCGGACGCGGCGACGGGAGGCTCCACCGTGCGGGCGACCTCGCCGAACCGGCGCTCGATGCGCGACCGCTCGGCCTCGAGGGCGAGCGCCCGCGCGTAGCCCTCGGTGAGGGTCGCCTCGAGGCTCGCGAGCGAGGGCGCGGCCTCGCCGGTCGCCGGAGCGTCGAGCAGGGTCTCGATGCGCTGCAACATAAGTCGGTTGTCTCCGCCCACGGGCTTTCGATTATCGGGACCGGGCCGCGAGGCCGGAAGGGCCGCCCGACCCATCTTCGCCGTCCGTGCGGCCCATTTCCCTTGACGATCCGAATACCTGCCCAAACAATGAAAGAGCACGTGGTCGCCCGGCATCTCGCCGCCCTCGGGGTCGTCCTCGCAGCACTCGCCCTGGCCGCGCCGGGCGGCGCGGCGGGCCTCGCGCTGTCCGCCCGCCTGTCCCGGGCTCTCCACGCGCCGTTCGTCGACTATGCCGCCTCGGCCGCCGTGGTGGTCGACCTGTCCACGGGCCGGGTCGTGTACGCGCACAACGCGGCCCTGCCGCTCCGGCCCGCCTCCAACGAGAAGCTCGCCGTCACGTACGCGGCCCTGACCGCCCTCGGCCCGGCGTTCCGGATCGAGACCGACGTGCTCGGGGAGGGCGCGCGGGACGGGACGCGCTGGAACGGCGACCTCCTGCTCAAGGGCTTCGGCGACCCGACGCTGTCCTCGGCCGATCTGACCGAGCTCGCGCGGGAGGTGCGTGCCGACGGCATCACAACAGTCAGCGGACGCGTGCTCGGCGACGAGTCGTGGTTCGACGCCCATCGCACGGCGCCGGGATGGAAGGCCGCCTTCTACATCAACGAGTCGCCCCCGTTGTCGGCGCTCATCGTCGACCGCGGCCTCGTCGGGCGGTTCACGTCGCACAATCCCGCGCTGGCTGCGGCGCAGCTCTTCACGAAAGCGCTCGGGCGCGCCGGCGTGCGCGTCGCGCGCGAGGCATCGCTGGGAACGGCAGACGATGCGGCCGTCGCTCTCGCAGCGGTGGACTCGCCAACGCTCGCTTCGATGGTGCACTGGATGGACCAGGTGAGCGACAACTTCACCGCGGAGATGCTCGTGAAGGAGCTCGGTGCGGTTCAGGCCGGGGCAGGAACGACGGCGGCCGGGATCGGCGTCGTCCGCGCGCAGCTCGCCGAGGCGGGCGTGCCGCTCACCGGCGTCCGCCTCGTGGACGGCTCGGGCCTCTCGCTGCTCGACCGCGTGACCGCGACCGAGCTCGTCTCGCTCCTGCGTGTGATGTGGAGCGACCCCACGATGCAGCCCGAGCTGCTCGCCGCGCTGCCCCTCGCCGGGCGAACCGGGACCCTGCACGACCGGATGCGCGGCACGGCCGCAGCCGGGGTCGTGCGCGCGAAGACGGGCACGACCGACAACTCGACGGCGCTCTCCGGCTTCGTCCGCGACCGGTACGTCTTCTCGGTGCTCATCAACGGCAACCCGGTCTCCTGGTTGTGGTCGCGCGTTGCTGAAGACCGCTTCGCTACCGCCCTAGCAGCGTCCTGAGATCCGCCTCATCGAGGATCGGCACCCCGGCCTTCTCTGCTTTCGTCAGCTTCGACTTGCCCGGCTCCTCGCCGACGACGAGGCCCGTCGTCTTCGAGGACGGCGCCGCTCCCACCTTCGCGCCGAGCGCCTCGAGCGCGGCCGTCGCCTCTTCGCGCGTCATGCTCTCGAGCGTGCCCGTGATGACGTACGACCGGCCCGTGAGCGGGCCCTCGACCGGGCGCTCCTCCTCCCCGGCCTCGAACCGCAGCCCGAGCTCGCGCAGCTCCTCGACGAGCCGGCGATTGTCCTCGTCACGGAACCACTCG
>DASYFU010000271.1:0-2156 GCA_036498225.1 Gaiellaceae bacterium
CTTTCAGGATCTCGTCGACGACGCGAAGCGTCTCGTACAGGTCAATTGCCCCGAGTGGACGGATCACAACGTCTCCGATCCGGGCGTCACGCTGATCGAGCTCTTCGCCTGGATGACCGACCAGATCCTGTACCGGCTGAACCGCGTCCCCGACCTGCACTACGTGAAGTTCCTCGACCTGCTCGGCGTGACGCTCTTCCCGCCGACCGCTGCGCGCTGCGACGTGACGTTCTGGCTCTCCGCGCCGCGCGAGGACGAGAGCGTGCGCGTTCCCAGGGGAACGGAAGTCGCTTCGGTGCGCGAAGAGGGTGGGGAGCCGATCGTCTTCACGACGGAGGAGACGCTCGACATCGTCCCGACCGCCGTCGACCACGTTGCGGCGTCGTCCGCAGACGGCGCGATTCGCGGGCACGACGAAGATCTCGTGCGCGACGTCGGCTTCCACTGCTTCGGCGATCCGCCGCTTCCCGGCGACGCGCTGCTGATCGGCCTCGCGACCGCCGTGCCTTCGTGCGCGGTGCGGCTCCGGCTCGACTGCCGGGTCGAGGGAATCGGCGTCGACCCGACCGATCCGCCGCTCGCCTGGGAGGCGTGGGACGGGGCGGCCTGGGTGCCCTGCGAGCTCGGACGCGACGAGACCGGCGGGTTGAACCGGCCGGGCGACATCCTTCTCCACGTTCCGCGCGGCCATCAGGAGTCGGTGATCGGCAACGACCTCGCCGGCTGGCTTCGCTGCGTCGTGCAGCCGCCCGAGCGTGGGCGGCCAGACTACGAGGCGTCGCCGCAGATCATCGCCGTCGACGCCGTGACGGTCGGCGGCTCGGTCAGCGCCCTGCATGCGGAGATCGTCTCGGGTGAGACGCTCGGGCTCTCCACCGGGCTTGCGGGTCAGCGCTTCAATCTCGAGCGGCGCCCGGTCGTACCGGGCCGCGAGACGCCGGTGCTCGAGGTGCTGTCCGAGGAAGGTGTCGAGGAGTGGGAGCAGGTCACGAGCTTCGCCGACAGCGTCCACGACTCCGGTCACTTCATGCTCGACGCCGCGTCGGGCGAGCTCGTGCTCGGCCCCGCGGTGCGCGAGGCGGACGGCTCACTACGTCATTACGGCGCGGTGCCGCCGCGCGACACGCTGTTGCGGCTCCGTTCGTATCTCACCGGCGGCGGTCCGCGCGGCAACGTCGCACGCGGCGTGCTCACGGTGCTGCACACGCCGATTCCGTACGTCTCGACGGTCGAGAACCGCCGTCCGGCGGCGGGGGGCGTCGCGGGCGAGGACATCGAGAACGCGAAGGTGCGCGGGCCGCTCGCGCTGCGCACCGGCGACCGTGCGGTCACCGCGGAGGACTACCGCGCGCTCGCGAAGGAAGCCGGCCCGTCGTTCGCGCGCGTCGAGTGCGTGCCGGTCGACGAGAAGGACGGCGCGGGCGCGGTGCGCGTCCTCGTCGTTCCCTCCGTGATGACCGACCGCGGCCGCATTCGCTTCGAGCAGCTCGTCCCGAACGAGACTCAGGTCGAGGAGGTCGCGGAGCATCTCGACAGCCGTCGGGTGATCGGCGTGCGCATCTCGGTCGAGCCGCCGCTCTATCGCGGCATCACGTTCGTGGCAAAGGTGCGTGCGGAGCCCGACGCAGATGTCGCACGCGTGCGCACGGATGCGCTCGACGCGCTGTATCGCTACTTCAGCCCGATCTCGGGCGGACCGCTCGCAGAGGGCTGGCCCTTCGGCCGGCCGGTGCACGCCGCAGAGGTCTTCCCGGTGCTGCAGAGCGTGCGTGGGATGGGCCCGATCGAAGACGTGCTGCTCTTCAGCGCCGACCCGACCACCGGCGAGCGCACCGGGCCGTTCGACCGGATCGAGCTCGAGCCGCATGCACTCGTGTTCTCGTACGAGCATCGCGTGATGGTGATCGGATGAGCGGACGCGGAACGCTCGAGGGGCTGCAGAGCCCGCATCCGCTCGCCCACGGCCTCCCCGGCATCTATCAGGAGCCCGAGCGCGACGGCGGACCGAATCTCGCGCAGCGGACGCTCGCCGGCCTCGACGGCGTGCTCGCGCCCGTCTTTCTCTCGCTGGACTCGTTCCACGCGTACATCGACCCCGATCTCGCGCCGGCGGACTTCCTCGACTGGCTCAGCGGTTGGCTCGGCCTGAGCCTCGA
>DASYFU010000272.1:0-3295 GCA_036498225.1 Gaiellaceae bacterium
GACCGAACTGTTGCGAGCGAGATCCCGCCCGAGGCCTCGAGCTTCGCGCGGCCGGCGCTCAGCGCGACGGCCTCCGCGATCTGCTCCGGGCTCATGTTGTCCAGCAGGATCCGCTCGACGCCGGCGTCGAGCGCTTCGCGCACCTGCTCGAGCGTCTCAGTCTCGATCTCGACGCCGCCGGTCCCGTTCAACCTGGCGACCGCGGCGGCGATGCCGCCCGCGATGCGCAGGTGATTCTCCTTCACGAGGACGGCGTCGTACAGGCCGGCGCGGTGATTGGCGCCGCCGCCGCAGAGCACGGCGTACTTCTCGAGCGCGCGCAGGCCCGGTGTCGTCTTGCGCGTGTCGAGGATCGTCGCGCTGGTCCCGTCCGTGAGCTCGACGTAGCGGCGCGTGAGCGAGGCGATCCCGCACAGGCGGCCGAGGAGGTTGAGCGCGACCCGCTCGCCCGTGAGGACAGCGCGTGCGGGGCCGTCGATCTCGGCGAGCACGGCGGGAACGCCGGTGACCGCGACGCCGTCCTCGACGAGCTGCTCCACGCGGACGGACGGATCGACTGCCTGGAACACGGCTGTCGCAATCGGCACGCCGCACACGACGCCTGGTTCCTCGAGCAGGATCTGCGCGCGGCAGCGCGCGTCCGCCGGGACGAGCGCCGCGGTCGTGCGGTCTCCCGTGCCGACGTCCTCGGCCAGTGCGGCCGTGACGACGCGGTCGATGTCGGCGGGAGTCAGCTCCATCGCTCCAGCTCCGGTTCGCCGCCGGGATGCAGGACGAGGTGACCGGCGAGCGCGTCGTCTTCGGAGGGAAAGTCCTCGCGGAAGTGGACACCGCGGCTCTCGGTTCGCGTGAGCGCGCTGCGAGCGATCAGCCGGACGAGCTCCGATGGCGCGTCGAGCAGGCGCTCGAGCCCGGCGGCGCTGCGGATGAGGCCGGCATCGTTCCAGAGGGCGGCCCCGGCGTCGTGCGTCGGTGTCAGACACCGTGTCCCGGTGTCTGACACCGATGGTCCGTCGAGCGCGGCGAGCGCGGCACGGCGGCCGAACACGAGGCATTCGAGCAGCGAGTTCGACGCGAGCCGGTTGGCGCCGTGCACGCCCGTGCACGCGCACTCGCCGGCGGCGTACAGCCCGGGAACGGTCGTCCGGCCGTCGAGATCGGTGACGATGCCGCCGATCGCGTAGTGCGCGGCGGGGGAGACGGGGATCGGCTCGCCGGCCGGGTCGTAGCCCGCGCGCTCGAGCGTCGCCATCAGCGACGGGTAGCGGTCGCGCTCGATCGCGCGCAGATCGAGCGTGGCCCCGTCGCGCGCCGCGATCGCGCGCGCGACGACGTCGCGCGGTGCGAGCTCGTCGGTGAAGCGCTCGCCTTCGTCGTCGAGGAGGGTCGCGCCGGCGCCGCGCAGCGCCTCCGACAGGAGGAAACCGTCGTCCAGCAGCGCCGTGGGGTGGAACTGGACGAGCTCGAGGTCCGCGAGCGCAGCGCCGGCAGCGTGTGCGAGCAGCAGCCCTTCGCCGACCGCGCCGCGCGGGTTCGTCGTCCGCTCCCACAGGGCGGCGTAGCCGCCGGTGGCGAGGAGAACGGCGCGCCCGTCGAGCGAGGAGAGGGAGTCGATGTGTTCTTCCTCGGCGATGTCGATCAGTGGGTGCTCGCGCACGCGCGCAGCCAGCACCTCGGCGATGCGACGGCCGGTCTCGGCGCCGCCCGCGTGCACGACCCGGCTGCGGGAGTGGCCGCCTTCGCGCCCGAGGCCGTCGTCGAACTCGACGCCGAGCTCCACGAGGTCGGCGATCCGCTGCGGCGCCTCGCGCGTGAGGAGCTCGACGGCGCTCTCGCGGCAGATGCCGCGTCCGGCGGCGAGCGTGTCGGCGGCATGCAACGACGGGTCGTCGTCGGCGCCGACGGCGGCCGCGACGCCGCCCTGCGCGGCCCAGCTGTTCGAGGAGTCGACGGCGCCCTTGGCGACGACGAGGACGGCCCCGCCAGCGTCTGCCGCGGTCAGGGCGGCGGTCAGGCCCGCGACCCCTGCGCCCACGATTGCAATGTCGTGATGCAGTTTCTTCCTCAAAGGCGATAACCTATGTGCGAGTGTACACGGTTCCCGACTCCCGAGCGAAAACAGCGGCGCACGCGGTGCTCGCCGTGGTCCTCCAGGTGCGGGACGGCCGTCTCCAGGCGCTGCTGTGGCAGCGGGCCCGCGAGCCGTATGCCGGTGCCTGGGCGCTCCCCGGCGGCGTCCTCGAGGCGGACGAGACGCTGGAGGAATCGATGCGCCGGCACCTGGCGGCGAAGGTCGACGTGCGCGAGGTCTCCCACCTGGAGCAGCTCGAGACCCGGAGCGACCCGGACCGGAACCCGGCGCAGCGCGAGCTCGCGACCGCCTTTCTCGGCCTCGTCCCGAGCGACGCCGACCCCGCGCTCCCGGAGGACACGCGCTGGTATCCCGTGGACGTGCTCCCGACGCTCGCCTTCGACCACGAGCCGATCCTGCTGGCCGCACGCGAGCGTCTGCGCGGAAAGCTCTCGTACACGAACCTCGGATTCGCCCTCGCGCCGGCGGAGTTCACGATGGCCGAGCTCCGCGATCTGTACACCGCCGCGCTCGGCCATCCCGTCTCGGCGACGAACCTCCAGCGCGTCCTCCTCCGGCGCCGGCTCCTCGAGGACACCGGGCGCCAGCGCCATTTCGGCAGCGGCGGGGGACGCCCGGCGACGCTGTACCGGTTCGGATCGACGGAGCTCGAGATCACGGACCAGTTCGCCGTCCTCCGTCCACCTACAATCGCGAAGTAGATGTTCGAGCTCGGCAACAGCCTCCGAGAGGCCCGCACTCGCCAGGGGCTCGACCTGTCGCAGGCCGAGCTCGCGACGAAGATCCGCGGAAAGTATCTGCGCGCGCTCGAGGAGGAGCACTTCGAGGTGCTCCCGGCCGATACGTACGTCAAGGGATTCCTGCGCGCGTACGCCGACTTCCTCGGGCTCGACGGGCAGCTGTACGTGGACGAGTACGAATCCCGCTTCGTCGCCGAGGCCTTCGTCGACGCGCCGGCGCGGCGCGCCTCGACGCGTCGGCAGCACGAGCTCAGCTTCGAGCGGCGCGCCGTGGTGCTCGCGCTCGTCGGCATGACCGCGCTGGCCGCGCTCGTCATCGTCGCGTGGAAGTTCGGCGGCTCCTCGCCGCAGGCGCCGTCGTTGCTCCCCACAGCGTCGAGCGCGCCGAAGGGCCTCGTCGTCTCGGGCGGCGGGACGTACCTCGAGGTGCGTCACGACTCTCGCTCCGGCAAGCTTCTGTACC
>DASYFU010000273.1:0-3254 GCA_036498225.1 Gaiellaceae bacterium
TTCACGAAGACGGCGCAGGACCGGCCGACGCTCTTCTTCGAGGTGATCGAGCGGCACGGCGCGACGAGCTTCGGCGAGGGCAACTTCAAGGCGCTGTTCGAGGCGATCGAGCGCGAGCAGGCGCTCCGCGGCAACCTCTGGCCGATTCACATGACCGCGCAGCGACGCACTGCGCTCTTCTCCGTGGTCGCGGCGGTCGTGCTGATCGCGTTGAAGCTCGCGACCGGCCTGGCGACGCACAGCCTCGGCCTGCTCTCCGAGGCCGCGCACTCGGGAACGGATCTCGTCGCCGCGTTGCTCACGTTCTTCGCGGTCGGCGTCGCCGGCCGGCCTGCGGACCCTGGGCACCAGTACGGCCACGGGAAGGCGGAGCATCTCGCCGCGCTCGCCGAGGGTGCGATCCTCATCCTCGCGAGCGGCTTCATCGTCTGGCGCGCGATCGTCCGGCTGACGGGGAACGGACATACGACTGTGCACGCCGGGTGGTACGCCCTCGTCGTCATCGGCGTCGTCATCGTGGTCGACATCGCGCGCACGGTCTCGTCGGCGCGTGTCGCGCGCCGCTATCACAGCGCAGCGATCGCGTCGAACGCGCTGCACTTCGCGAGCGATCTCGCAGGATCGGTCGCCGTGCTCGTCGGCCTGCTGCTCGTCCGGTCGGGCTACGGCAACGCCGACTCCGTCGCGGCGCTCTTCGTCGCGGCGCTCGTGCTCGTGGCGGCGGTGCGGCTGATGCTGGGCAACGTCGACGTCCTCATGGATCGCGCCCCGCTCGTGGCGGAGGAGGCGGCGCGCCGCGCGATCGTCGCGCTCCGCCCGGCGGTCGACCTTCGTCGGTTGCGCATGCGGCAAGCCGCAGGCCGCCACTTCGCAGACGTTGTCATCGGTGTTCCGCCCGACGCGGCCGTCGGCCAGGGCCACGCTGCGGCTGACGCGGTCGAGCGCGCGGTGCAGGATGCGCTGCCGGAGGCGGACGTCGTGGTGCACGTCGAGCCGCGTGAGAGCGAGGCGGCCGTCCGCGAGCGCGCGCACGCGGCTGCCCTCGCCGTCCCGCGCGTGCGCGAGGTGCACAACGTCAGCGTCCTCTCCGTCGACGGAGGCATCGAGGTCTCGCTCCATCTGAAGCTGCCGGGCGACCTCTCGCTCGAGGAGGCGCATGCGATCGCCGAGGAGGTCGAAGGCGCGATCGCGGCGGCTGTACCGGAAGTCGCCGCCGTTCAGACGCACCTCGAGCCGCTCTCCGAGGAGGCGGGCGCGGCGGAGGTCGGCGGCGACGTCGCCACCGTTCGCGCGATCGTGCGCGAGATCGCGGGCGTCGAACCGCACGACCTCCGGTTCCTCGAAACCGGCGACGGGCTCGTCGCGCACCTGACACTGCGCCTCGGGCCCGGGCACGCGCTCGCGGATGCGCACGCGCGTGCGAGCGAGATCGAGGAGCGGATCCGGCTGAGGCTCCCGGAGATCGCCGACGTCGTCGTGCACACGGAGCCGGCGGAATGAAGCTCTGCATGTTCAGCCCGATGGCGGAGGAGCTCGAGCGCGGGTGGCCGGGCCGGATCGACGGCGACATCGTCGTCCAGCTGGCGGCGCAGACGCTGCAGTCGTTCTTCAGCGGCGGCGGGTCGGCGCGCGAGCACGCGAGGTATCCGCTCGACGGCGTCGTCTTCAGGGCACCCGTCCTCCATCCACCCTCGGTGCGCCTGTTCGACGACGCCGGCGACTTCGTGTTCGCGAACCCGGCGGCGATCCGCGCTGCGGACGACGTCGTGGCGCGCCCGGTCGGCGTCGACGAGATCGTCCCGGTGCACCGTGTCGCGGCGATCGTCGACGCGGACGGCGAGATCGGCGGTTTCACCCGGATGATCGAGTGGGTCGCGCCGGCGCTCGAGGGAGCGAAGGCGCACGACTTCGCGCTCTCGCTCGGCCCGATCGTCACGACGCCGGACGAGCACGTGCCGCCCGGCATCGACTGGGAGCGGCTGCGCGAGTACGCAGCTGCGAACACGCGGCTCTATCCGGGGGACATCCTCGCCGTATGAAGGTCGCGGTCGTCGGCGCAGGCGTGATGGGATGTGCGACGGCGTGGGCGCTGCGCGAGCGCGGCGCCGACGTCGACGTCTACGAGCAGTTCGATCTCGACAACACGAAGGGCTCGAGCCATGGGCGCACGCGGATCTTCCGGGTCGCGTACCCCGACGCGGGGTGGATCCGCCTCGCACAGGAGGCGTACGAGGGCTGGAACGATCTCGATCCCGACCTGCTCGGGCTCTATGGGCTCGTCGAGCTCGGGCCCGATCCCACGCTGACGTCGGCGCGCGCGCTCGACGAGTGCGGCGTCGATTACCGGTTGGCGACCGAGGTCGAAGGCATCGCAATTCCGGACGGGTGGACGGCGCTCCATGTCGTCGACGCGGGCGTCGTGTATGCGGATCGCGCGCGGCATGCGTTCCTCGACGGCGTCGACGTGCAGACGAACACGCGCGTCGAGTCGCTCGACGATCTCGATGCGGACGCCGTCGTCGTCACCGCCGGCGCCTGGATCGGAGAGCTCGTTCCGGGCCTGCCCGTGCGCGTCACGCGTGAGACGGTCGCGTACTTCCGGCGGGAGGGCGACCCGACGCCGTCGGTCGTCGATCTCGCCGACTCCGGCGGGCACGACATGTACGCGCTGTACGACCCGGTGCACGGCCTGAAGGCGGGCGCGCACCACGCCGGTGTGCCGGCCGACCCGGACGAGCCGGGCGAGCCCGATCCTGCGATCGTCGAGCGGATCGCGGCCTGGGTGGGCGAGCGCTTCCCCGGGGTCGACCCGGAGCCGGTGGAGACGGACACGTGCCTGTACACGACGACCGCCGACCACGACTTCGTCCTCGAGCGGCGCGGCCGCGTCGTCGTCGGCTCCGCGTGCTCCGGCCACGGCTTCAAGTTCGCGCCTGTCGTCGGGCGGCGGCTGGCCGGGCTGGCGCTGGTTCAATGACGCATGGCTGAATAACGCAATATTGCGTAACGCGTCGCCGCGTAATACACTCTCCAGCGTGTCGAATCCGTTCAATTTCGGCGATGTCGCGCTCGATGACGGGTTCACCGACCGCGAGCGGGACCTGGCCGAGCTGAAGGCGGACATCCGGAACGGCCAGAACGTCGTGGTCTTCGCGCCCCGGCGGTATGGAAAGAGCTCCCTGATCTGGCGCGCGGCGCACGAGCTCGCAGCGTGCGACGAGGCCCTCGTCGCGCAGGTCGATCTCATGCGCGTG
>DASYFU010000274.1:0-4997 GCA_036498225.1 Gaiellaceae bacterium
TCGTCCGTCCGGGCTTCGGGGACGGTCGCCTGCACGTGCCAGTACGAGAACTCGCGTCCTCCGGGCCGGCGGACGGCGATCGCATCCTGGTAGCGGAAGACGGTTCCGGACTCGACGGCGTAGACGGCCGTTCCGTCACGCACGGAGATGTCGACGCCGAAATGGAAGAACATGCCGAAGCGGGGGTCGTCGAACGCGCCGCGGATCACATGCTGCCGGTCGAACGGCTTCACCGGCCAGTGGTAGGCGCGTGCGAGGGCGGGCGCGCAAAGCGCCACGGCGCCTGCCGCAACGACCGCCAACCCTCTGCTCACGACCCGCGGGAAACTAGCATCCTCTCGGTGAAACTCCTACTCGTGACGCTGTACTTCCCCCCGGCGGGCGGGGGAGGCGTCCAGCGGCCCCTCAAGTTCGCGAGCCACCTGCCCGCGCTCGGGATCGAGACGCACGTGCTGGCTCCGGACGATCCGAAGTGGCTGCACGAGGACGCCGACCTGCCGCTGCCGACGCAGGCATGGGTGCACCGCGCCCGCTACGTCGGGCCGCGCGGGCGCCGGCTCGCGGACGAGCTGCACGGGCGCTCGGGCGTCGACCTCGCCGTGCGCCAGGCCGCGACCGTCGGTCGCCGGCTGCTCCTGCCGGACGAGAACGTGACGTGGAACGCGACCGCCATCCCGAAGGCGATCTCGATCGCGCGCCGGGAGGGGATCGACGTCGTGCTCACGACGTCGCCGCCGGGCTCGGTCCACCTCGTCGGCGCCGCGGTGCAGGCGGCGACCGGCGCGAAGTGGGTCGCCGACCTCCGCGACTCGCTCGTCGCGCATCCGCATCGGCGCTCGGACACCCTCGCGGTGCGCACGAAGGAGAGGGCGGTCCACGGCGTCGCTGCGCTCGTCGCGCGGCGTGCGGACGCGATCGTCGCCGCCGCGGACGCGATCGCGGAGGAGACCCGCGGCCTCAACCCGCGCGGACGCGTCGTCACGATCGAGAACGGCTGCGACTTCGACGACTTCGCAGGGCTCGTCTACGAACCGTCTGACGTCTTTCGTCTCACGCATACGGGCTCGTTCTTCGGCCGCCGCGACCCGAAGCCGTTCCTGCGCGCGCTGGCCGCGTCCGGCCTGGACGACGTGCAGGTGCGCTTCGTCGGCGACTTCCGTCCCGGCGACCGCGAGTTCGTCGAGGAGCTCGGGCTCGCGGACCAGGTCGAGCTGCTCGACCACGTGCCGCGGCGGCGCTCGCTCGAGTTGCAGCGCGAGAGCGAGGCGTTGCTGTTGCTCATCCCGGAGGCCGGCGGCCGTGGGCGCGGCGTCCTGTCCGGGAAGGTGTTCGAGTACATCGCAGCCGAGCGGCCCATCCTCGCGATCGTGCCGCCCGACGGCGCGGCTGCGCGGTTGATCCACGACACCGGCGTCGGCGTCGTCGCAGCGCCGGAGGACGTCGACGGCATTCGCGACGCGCTCGTCGGCCTCCATGCCCGTTGGCGCAACGGCGGTCTCGGGGCAACGCCGCTCACGGCCGAGTGGCACGAGCGCCTCTCCCGCTCGACCCGCGTCGACCAGCTCGCAGATCTCCTCCGGAGCCTCGCGTGACCGCCGCCGCCGTCGCGCTTCCGCGCGCCGTCAGCCGCACCAGGGTGACGGACTTCTTCTTCTTCGCAACGTTCTTCTGCGTCACGTTCGAGAAGGTGCACTGGAACGTTGCAGGAACCGTCGAGATCTCGGACATCCTCACGATCCTGTTCCTCGTCGCCTTCGCGCTCCAGAGCCGCGGCGCGTCGCCGCGGACGACGGGCGTCCTCGTCGGCTTCTTCGTCGCATTCCTGATCGTGTATCTGCTCGGCTTCTTCAACCTGGAGACGAAGCAGGCGCTCGATCAGTACGTGAAGGGGATGGTGAAGTTCGCGGTGCACTTCATCTTCCTCGTGTGCGCCGTGACGTACCTCGTGCGCCGCGGACAGCGCTTCTACTGGCGCACGATCGGGTGGTTCACGGCCGGCATGGCGGCGAACGCGGTGTACGGGGTGCTTCAGCTGCTCGCCGCGCGCGCCGGGCACAACCTCGACAGCCTCGTGCTGTCTCCGCTGACCGGCGGTGCGAGCTCGATCAACATCTACGGCATCGTCAACGGCGCGAACGTGTACCGGCCGAACGCGCTCACGGGCGATCCCAACCACCTCGGGATCATGCTCGACGTCCCGCTGCTCGCCCTCACGCCCGTGTACTTGAGGCTGGAGCGCGGCCACCGGCTGCGGTGGCCGCTCGGGTTGACGCTCGGCTTCCTCCTGCTCGTGCTCATAGCGACGCTTTCGCGCAGCGGTGCACTCGGCCTCCTCGTGGGGCTCGTCATCCTCGCGGTGCCGTACGGCCGCTTTCTCTGGTCACGTGCGCTTCTCGTCCCACTGACGGCCGTTGCGGTCGTGCTCGCGTACGTCGTCTACTCGCGGCGCCACTTCTTCTCGGTCGTGTTCGCGTCGCGTGTGCAGACCGGCGGAAGCTCGACCTCGGCGCACTTCGCCGTCTACAGCTTCATTCCGCACGTGCTGCACTCGAACCCGCTGCTCGGGCTCGGACTGAACACGTTCTCCGTCTACTACGAGTTCGTCACCGGCAAGACGAACTGGGGACCGCACTCGTACTGGGTCGCGCTGATCGTCGAGACCGGGCTCGTCGGCACGTTGCTCTTCCTCGTCTTCCTGCGCTACGTGTTCCTGCGGCTCCGCGCGGCGCGCGTTCTCGGGCGCCTGCGCGCCGACCGGCGCATCCTGCCGCTCGCGTGGGGCCTGACGGCCGCGCTCGCCGGGACGATGGCGGCGAACTTCTTCTACCTGACGATGCAGTTCTATTACTTCTATGCCTTGATCGCGCTCGCGCTCGCGCTGCCCGTCGTGTTCGCGCGCGATCGCACGTGAAGGTCCTCGTCCTGACGACGTCGTATCCACGCGACGACCGTGATCCAGCCGGCCGCTTCGTCGCCGACGCGGTCGAGGGCAGCCGTAGGCTCGGTGTTGAGGTCGAAGTCGTCTCGCCATCCGACTTTCGACACTTCGGGATCGCGTACGGGCACGGAATCGTCGGCAACCTGCGGCGTCGCCCGTGGCTGGCGCTCCTCGTGCCCGCCTTCCTCTGGAACTTCCGGCGTGCAGCTCGGCGGCGCGAGTGCGACCTCGTCCATGCGCATTGGCTCGCCGCCGGAGCCGTCGCCGCGACGCTCGGCAAGCCGTTCGTCGTGCAGGTATGGGGAACCGACGTCCAGCTGGCGCGCCGTGCTCCCTGGCTCGCGCGTTGGGTCCTCCGTCGTGCGCAGATCGCTATCGCGGCGTCCTCGTTCCTCGCCGAGCAGGCGAGAGAGCTCGGCGCACGCGACGTCTGCATCGTCCCCTCGGGGGTCGACATCCCGGTAACGGTCGGCGAGCCCGAGGACCCGCCGCACGTCCTCTACGTCGGGCGGCTGTCGCCGGAGAAGGGAATCGACGACTTTCTTACCGCGACGAACGGGATGCGGCGCGTGATCGTCGGGGCCGGTCCGGTCGCAGTCCCGGAGAGCGTGGGAGCCGTGCCGCCGACGGAGCTCGGCGCGTACTACGTGCGTGCCGCCGTCGTCTGCGTGCCCTCGCGGCGCGAAGGCTATGGGATGGTCGCGCGCGAGGCAATGGCCTTCGGAAGACCGGTCGTCGCGACTCCGGTAGGAGGTCTTGCCGACGCCGTCGATGACGGGGTGACCGGCCTGCTCGTCGATCGTTCGGAGTTGCGGGCCGCGATCGAGCGCCTCTTCGCAGATTCCGAGTTACGCCACCGACTCGGCGCCGCCGGCTTGGAGAAGGCGCGGCGAGAGTGGACGCTCGAGGCTGCCGCGCACGCGCTGCTCGCGGCTTACGCGGCGCCGTTGCGCGAGACGACGTAGTTCCCGAGCACGAGGACGTCCATGTGCGTCTTCAGGAACGTGTCGACGGCCTCGGCCGGCGTCATGACGATCGGTTCGTTCTCGTTGAACGACGTGTTGAGCAGCACTGGAACGTCCGTCAGCCCACCGAACGCCTCGATCAGCCGGTAGTACCGTGGATCGACGGCGCGCTCGACCGTCTGCACGCGTCCCGTGTCGTCGATGTGGTTCACCGCCGGGATCTTCTCTCGCTTGTCGGCCCTCGTCTTGTAGACGAGGACCATGAACGGTGACGTGTAGTCCTGGTCGAACCAGGCGCCGGTCGCATCGGCGAGGATCGACGGGGCGAAGGGACGGAAGGGCTCGCGGTGCTTGATCCGCGCGTTGAGGATGTCCTTCATGTCGGACCGGCGCGGGTCAGCGACGATCGAGCGATGCCCGAGGGCGCGGGGCCCGAACTCCATCCGGCCCTGGAACCAGCCGACGACGTCGCCGGCGGCGATCCGCTCCGCCACCGAACGGAACAGCACGTCGTCGTCGAGCCGTTCGGCCGTGAGCCCCGCGCTCCGAACCGCAGCTGCGTACTCGTCCTCGGAGTACTGCGGACCTGTGTACGCATGCGTCATGACGAAGCTGCGCGGCCGGCCGAGCTCCTGGTTCCAGACGTAGTACGCGGCACCGACCGCGGTCCCGGAGTCGCCGGCCGCGGGCTGGACGTAGAGGCCCTCGAAGCCGGTCTCCGGGCGGATGCGCCCGTTCGCGACCGCGTTCAGGGCGACACCGCCGGCGAGGCAGAGGTTCGTCTGCCCGGTCCGGCGGGCGAGCGACTCGACAAGATGGAGATAGACCTCTTCGAACCGCTTCTGCAGCGCCGCGGCGACGTCCTCGTAGTGCTTCGTCATCTCGGCACCTCGTTCGCGCGCGGGCCCGAATGTCTCGACGAGCTTGTCCGAGTAGATACGCCCGATGCGCGGCGAGCCCTCGTCCCACGTCATGTCGACGCCCTCTTTGTCGTGCGTGAAGTAGTCGAGCCCGAGTGCAAAGAGGTCGCCGTCCGTCTGGAGGACGTCCCGCATCGCCTTCATGTGCGGGGACGCATCGCCGTACGGCGCGAG
>DASYFU010000275.1:0-10806 GCA_036498225.1 Gaiellaceae bacterium
GACAGACGTCCCGACTCGATCGCCGGCAGCGTCCAGCCTTCACGCGCGAACGCGTCGCCGCCGAGCCCGAGCGCCGCCGCGAGCACCATCCCGTGGACGTTCCCGCTCGGCGAGGACTCCGGCGTGTTCAGGTCGCCGTGCGCGTCGACCCACAGCACACCGCCGGGGCCTTCGACGTTCGCCATCCCGACGAGGCTTCCGAGCGCGACCGAATGGTCGCCGCCGAGCACGAGCGGCGTCTGCCCGTTCCTGCGCGCGCCGCTGACGAGCTTCGCAACGTCGTCGCACAGGGCGAGGATCTGCGGCAGGAAGCGCGCGCGCTCGTCACCGGTCTCCGTCGACTCCGCGACGGGAGCGACGACGTTGCCGAGATCGACCGTGCGAATGCCGAGCGCCTTCTGCAGATGCTGCTCGAGCTCCGCATACCGGATCGCAGACGGGCCCATGTCGACACCCCGACGGCCGGCGCCGAGATCGAGCGGCGCGCCGATGAGGGCGATCTCTCGATTTGCCGGTTGCACGCCCACCGCGACAAGGCTAACGTCCGTTCGTGGACCAGCCGGACGGCACGGTCGCGGTACCGGTACGCGTCCTCCTCGTGGACGACGACCGCGACTTCCTCGACTCGCTGCTGCCGCTCATCGAGCATCAGCCCGTCCTCACGGTCGCCGGAACTGCCGAGAACGGCCTCGACGCGATCGAGCTCGCCGACCAGCTCGACCCCGACGCGGTCGTGATCGACCTGCACATGCCGGTCGTCGACGGCGTCACCGCCGTCGCGCGGCTGCGGAAGGATCATCCGAATCTCTGCCTCATCGCGCTCACCGGCGACCCGGCCCCCGAGCTGCACGACGCCGTGACCGAGGCGGGGGCCGACGCGGTGCTGATGAAGGGCGACCTCGTCGACAGCCTCGTCCAGCGGCTGCGGGCCGTCCGGGCCGCGCAGGAGGCCAGCTAGACTCCCCGCCGCGGCGAGGTAGCTCAGCTGGTAGAGCACTCGGCTGAAAACCGGGGTGTCGCCGGTTCGAGTCCGGCCCTCGCCATTCGTCCGCGCGTGCGTCAGCGCTCTTCGCGCACGTACGGCAGCCCCAGGCTGGCGGGCGCGCCCAGCCTTCGCCGCGCCCCGCTCGCGGACACGAACACGAGAACGAGCACCGTCATGACGTACGGGAGCGAGTTCGCCCACAGCTCGGTCGGCCCGAGATGGATCCCGCGCGCCTGCAGCTGCGGGGAGAGCGCCTGCAGCGCGCCGAAGAAGTACGCGCCGACGAGGCACAGGCCGGGACGCCAGAACGCGAAGATCACGAGCGCGATCGCGATCCAGCCGGCTCCGCCGGTGATCCCGCTTACCCACTGCGGCGTGATCGCGAGCGTGAACGTCGCCCCGGCGACACCCGCGAACGCGCCGCCGGCGAGCGTATGCGCGTAGCGATACGCCGTGACGTTGATCCCCATCGCATCGGCCGACGCCGGCGCCTCGCCGACCGCGCGGACGTTGAGCCCCGGTCGCGTGCGCGAGAGATAGAGCGAGACGGCGACGACGCAGACCCAGGACGCGTAGACGAGCACGTTCTGCCCGAACAGGATCGGTCCGACGACGGGCCAGTTCTGCACCGATGTTGGGAAGACCGCGTTGAACGCGTGCCGCGCAGGATTGTCCGCGAGGTTGAGATCGTTGCCCAGGTACGACGACAGGCCGGCGGCGCCCGCGAAGATCGTCAGGGCGAGCCCGGAGACGATCTGGCTCGCGCGCAGCGTGATGACGAGAAACGCATGGATGGCCGCCATCGCCATCCCCGCGATCGCCGCGACGCCGATCGCTGCGGCGAGGGAGATCGCGGTGTCCGCGTGCAGGCGCTGCACCGTCCAGAAGCCCATCACCGCGCCGACGAGCATCATCCCTTCGACGCCGAGGTTGAGCACGCCGGAGCGCTCCGCGAGCAGCTCCCCGAGCGCGGCGTACAGCAGCGGCGTCCCGTAGGCGACACCCGACGCGAGCAGGACGACGAGCAGCGAGTTGTTCACGCCGCCTCCGTCGCCGGGAGCCCGCGGCCGACCCGAACGCGATAGCGGACGAGAAGCTCGCCGCCGAGCGCCGAGAACAGGATGATTCCCTGCATCACGCCGACGAGGCCGGACGGGAAGTCGGCTCCCTGCAGCGTGTTGCCCGCGTTCTGCAGCGCGCCGATGAGGAACGCGACGACGACGACCGCGACCGGGTTGTACCGCGCGAGCGCGGCGACGACGATCCCCGTGTACCCGTAGTACTGCTTCTGCAGGCCGTTCGGGTCGGCGTCGAGCATGTGGGCGAAGTCGCCGACCTGGCTCGCGCCGCCCAGCCCGGCGACGGCGCCGGAGATCCCCATCACCGCGAGGATCTTGCGTCGCGTCCGCATGCCGGCGTAACGCGCCGCACGCGGCGAGTCGCCGAGCACCTGCGCCTCGAAGCCGAAGCGCGTGCGCGTGTACAGGAACCACAGCACGAGCGCGGCGAGAACCACGATTCCGCTCCCGAGCGGGAAGATGTGCCAGCTCGGCCAGATCGCCGCGTTCGGAATCGTCTTCGACGTCGGGAACACGCTCGCGTTGAATCCCTTCGTCTGCCGCCAGTACGACTCGGTGTTGAAGACGATGTACGTCAGGACGTATGCGGCGACGTAGTTGAGCATCAGCGAGGTGATGATCTCGTTGGTCTTGAAGAACGCGCGCAGCGCGCCGGGGATCAGCGCCCAAGCCGCTCCACCCGCGCAGCCGGCGACGACCATCGCGAAGATCACGACCGGCGTCGGCCAGCCGAGATCGCCGAAATACAGGCCGGCGGCATCGGCGGTGATCGCGCCCATGAAGAGCTGGCCCTCTGCGCCGATGTTGAACAGGCGCATGCGGAACGCCGCCGCCGCGGCGAGTCCCGTGAACCCGAGCGGCGTCGCCTGCGTGAGCGTCTGGCCGAGCGCGCCGCTGTTCAGGAACGCTGCGTCGACGATTTGCCTGTAGCTCGAGATCGCGTCGTGACCGGTCGCGTACAGGACGACGCCCGTCGCGAAGAACGCGAAGACGAGTGAGCCGGCCGGGACCGCGAACAGCAGCCACCGCGGCTGGCGCAGCCTCCGCTCAATCCGCACGGGGATCCCTTCCGCCCGCCATGAGCAGGCCGATCTCCTCGACGTCCGCCTCGGCGCGCGTCGTCTCGCCGGCGATCGCGCCCTCGTACATCACGGCGATGCGGTCGGCGAGCGTGAGGATCTCGTCGAGGTCCTCACTGATGAGCAGGACGCCGACACCGTCCGCCGCTGCGTCCCGGAGATACGCGTGCACGGTCTCGATCGCGCCGACGTCGAGGCCGCGGGTCGGCGATGCCGCAATGAGGAGCCGCGGCTTCCCGGAGAACTCGCGGGCGAGCACGACCTTCTGCAGGTTGCCGCCGGATAGGAGCCGAGCCGGCGCGCTCGGCCCGGGCGCCGCGATCCGGTAGCGCTGGATGAGCTCGACGGCGCGCTCGCGCATCCGCCCGAGCCGGAGCAACGGGCCGCGCGACGACTGCGACTCGCGATAGCCCTTCAGGGCCAGGTTGCTCGCGATGCTGAGGCTCGGCGCGACGCCGGTCCCGAGGCGGTCCTCCGGCACGTACGCGACACCCGCGGCGATCGCAGAGCGCGGATCGCCGCCGCGTATCGCCTTGCCGCCGATGCGAATCGTGCCACGCGTGGCCGGACGCATTCCCGCCACTGTCTCCGCCAGCTCCCGCTGACCATTGCCCGCGACGCCGGCGACCGCGACGATCTCGCACGCGCGGACGACGAGTGACGCGCCGCGCACCGCCGGGCTTCCGCGGTCGCCGTCCGCCCAGACGTCCTCGAGCTCGAGGATCGGCTCGCCCGCGGTGCGAGCGCGGGCCACGGATCCGGTCTCGAGCTCGCGGCCGACCATGAGCGACGCGAGCGAGCGCGGCGTCGCCTCGGCCGCCGGAACCGTCGCGATCGAGCGGCCGCCGCGCAGGACGGTGACGCGATCGGCGACCGCCTTCACCTCGTGCAGCTTGTGCGAGATGAAGACGACCGTCCGTCCCTCTGCGGCCATCTCCCGCAGCGTCGCGAAGAGCGCGTCGGCCTCCTGCGGCGTCAGGACCGCCGTCGGCTCGTCGAGGATGAGGATGCGCGCCTCGCGATACAGCGCCTTCAGGATCTCCACGCGCTGCTGCTCGCCGAGCGAGAGCTGCCAGATGGGAGTACGCGGATCGACGGCGAGCCCGTACCGCGTCGACAGCTCGGCGACACGCCGTTCGATCGCGGCCTGTCGAAGCAGGAACGTGCGGCCTTCGCCGCGATGATCGCCGAGCACGACGTTCTCGGCGACGGTAAAGGTCTCGACGAGCCGGAAGTGCTGGTGCACCATGAAGATCCGGGCGTCGAGCGCGTCGCGCGGAGAGTTGAACTGCACCGGCGCGCCGTCGATGAGGATCTCGCCGGCGTCGGGTCGATAGAGACCGGTGAGGATGTTCGAGAGCGTGCTCTTGCCGGCGCCGTTCTCGCCCAGCAGCGAGTGCACCTCGCCGGCGGCGGCCTCGAAGTCCACGCGGTCGTTCGCCAGCACGCCTGGAAAGCGCTTGACGATGCCGCGCATCGCGACCGCAGGCGGCGGAGGGGCGCCGTTGGCGCCCCTCCGGTCCTTCTCCGCTTCAGTC
Source organism: Gaiellaceae bacterium (assembly GCA_036498225.1). Classification (GTDB taxonomy): domain Bacteria; phylum Actinomycetota; class Thermoleophilia; order Gaiellales; family Gaiellaceae; genus Palsa-739. The sequence goes on from DASYFU010000275.1 coordinate 4,682, forward strand.
GCCACTAGCCCTTCGGGCTGCCGATCACGCCCTTCACGAGCCAGTTCATCCCGTACAGGCTGTTTGTCCCACCCGTCAGCACCTGCATGCGCACGCCCGCCTTCACGCGCAGCTTGCCGGACTGGTCGTAGAGCGGTCCTGTGAACTCGTAGAACGACCCGTTCTCGATCGCCTTCATCTTCGCGGCGATCTTCGCCTTCGTGGCTGCGGTCACGTCGGGGCCGTACGGCGCGAGGCCGGTGAAGCCCGACTTCATCGTGCCGTAGTAGAAGCCCGACTTCCAGGTCCCGTTCATCGCCGCCTTGACGCGCGACAGATAGTACGGACCCCAGTTGTAGACAGACGCGGTGAGCCACGACTTCGGCGCGAAGTTCGCCGAGTCCGAGTCGTATCCGACCCACGGGATGCCGGCAGTCTCGGCGAACTGACCCGTCGCGGGCGAGTCGACGTTCTGGCCGAGCACGTCCGCGCCCGCGGCGTGCAGGCTCTGAGCCGCCTTCTTCTCCTTCGCCGGATCGAACCACGAGTTCGTCCAGACGAGGTGGACCTTCGCGCCCGGATGCGTCACCTGCGCGCCGAGCGCGAATGCGTTCGCGTGCCGGATGACCTCGGGGATCGGATACGCGACGACGTAGCCGATGTCACCGGTCTTCGACGCTGCGCCGGCCGCCATCCCGGACAGGAACACCGAGTCCTCGGCGGCGCCGAAGTACTCCGACAGGTTCTTCGCGACGTCCGTGCCCGTCGCCTGCTCGAAGAGCACGTTCGGGTACTTCGCGGCGATCGCCTTGTCGAAGTAGCCGTACGAGGTCCCGAAGATCATCTTGTAGCCCTGGTTGACCAGGCTCGCGACGGTCTGCTGCAGCTGTGCGCCGACCGCGATGTTCTCCTTGTACGTCGTCTGCACCTTGCTGCCGAGCATCCTCTGCACGTACAGCCGACCGGCATCGTGTGCCTGCGACCAGCCGCCGTCGTTGTGCGGACCGACGTAGATCCACGCAACCTTGAATGCGGCGTTCGTCTTCGCCGAACCGGCGCCGACGCCAGCCGCGAGCACGACCGCAATCGCTGCGATCACCGCCACCAAGGCGGCGAGCGCGTGCATCCTCTTCCTCATGGTTCCCCTCTCGATCGCAGACCTCCAGCCGAGGTTCGATCATAAGGAGCGCTCCCGCCGATTCCTAGGAGAGACCGACGATGTCGTCCGGTCGCACGGGCACGCGCGAAAGCTCTCGACCGGTCGCGTCACGCAGCGCGGCGGCGACCGCAGCCGTGGAGACGACCGTCGGCGGCTCGCCGACCCCCTTCACGCCGTAGGGGGCGTCCGGCTCGGGATCCTCCACGAGCTCCGACACGATCGGCGGGACGTCGAGCGCGGTCGGGATGAGGTAGTCGGTGAAGCTCGCATTCGTGATCACGCCGTCGCGCGTCTGAATCTCCTCCATCAGCGCGAGGCCGATTCCCTGCGCCGTGCCGCCCTCGATCTGGCCCTCGACCGCCTGGGGGTTGATCGCCTTGCCCACGTCCTGCGCGGTGCCGATCCAGACGATTCGCGTCAGACCGAGGTCGACGTCGACTTCGGCGATGACCTTCATCGCGGCGCAGGCGAACGCGACGTGCGCGGGCAGGTCCCCGACCTGGCCCGTCTCGGGATGGAGCGGCGCCGTCGGCCGGTGACGGTAGACGCGCTCGACATCGACTTCCCCGCCACGCGACTCCCGCTCGGCAAGGGCGGCCCGACAGGCGTCGCGCACCGCGCCGGCGGCCATCCACGTCATTCGCGATGCGGACGCGGAGCCCGCCGAGCCGACGGCCGCGGTCGTGCCGGGAGCGAGCCGCACATCGTCGGTCCCGAGCTCGGTGCGCGCAACCTGGAGGATGACATTCGTCACGCCCTGGCCCACCTCGGCGGCGGCGCAGTGCACCTCGGCCGAGCCGTCGGCGAACAGACGGACGCGCGCCGCGCAGGAGTCGTCGAAGCCCTCGGAGTAGGCGAGGTTCTTGAAGCCGACCGCGAATCCGCGGCCACGCCTGACGCCCTCGCCGCGCGTCGTGTTCCCGGCCCCTCCGGGCAGGCGGATCGCAGGACGCGGCAGCTCTTCCGGTGCGGGCTCGGGCAGCGCCGCGCAGCGGCGGATCACCTCGGCCACCGGCAGCGAGCCGTCGATCCGCTGCCCTGTCGGCAGCGTGTCACCGGGCGCGAGCGCATTCCGTAGCCGCAGCTCAATGGGGTCGAGCTCGAGCGCCCGCGCGAGCTTGTCCATCTGCGCCTCGGAGGCGAAGCACGTCTGCACGGCGCCGAAACCGCGCATGGCGCCGCACGGAGGGTTATTCGTGAACACACACGTCGTCTCGATCAGCGCGTTCGGAACGGCGTACGGGCCGCATGCGAACGAGGTCGCGTTCGCGGTGACGGCGGTCGAGCTCGAGGCATATGCGCCACCGTCGAGGAGGATCTGCATCTTCACGCAGACGAGCCGTCCGTCACGCGTCGCGTGATGCTCCGCATGGATGCGCGCCGGATGCCGATGGACGTGCCCCGTGAACGACTCTTGCCGGTTGTAGACCATCTTCACCGGCCGGCTCGTGTGCAGCGCGAGCAGCGCGGCGTGGATCTGGATGGAGAGGTCCTCGCGCCCTCCGAACGCCCCCCCTACGCCGGCGAGATGGATGCGCACCTGCTCCTCCGGGAGGTTGAGGCAAGGAGCGACTTGCTCGCGGTCGACGTGCAGCCACTGCGTCGCGACGTAGATGTCCACGCCGCCCCCGCCGTCCGGGATCGCGAGGCCGGACTCCGGCCCGAGGAACGCCTGGTCCTGCGTCCCGATCTCGTACGTCCCCTCGACGACGACATCGCCGCGAGCGGCCGGATCGCCGTGGACGATGCGCATCGAACGGACGACGTTCGGGCGCGAATCGTCGAGGTAGTGGCCGATCTCGTGCGTCTCGCGGCCCGGGTGAAGCGGCTCCGACTCGGTCGCGCGTTCCGGGTCTGCGATCGGCGCGAGCAGCTCGTAGTCGACGACGATGCGCTCCGCGGCGCGGCGCGCCTGCTCCGGATGCTCGGCTGCGACGATCGCAACGGGCTCGCCGAAGTAGCGGACGCGGTCGATCACGAGCACGGGTTGGTCGGAGAACTCGAGCCCGTACGTCTTGCGGCCGGGCACATCGTCGTGCGTGAGCACGGCGTGCACGCCGGGCATCGTGAGGGCGGCGGACAGGTCGATCGCGCGGACGCGCGCGTGCGCATGCGGGCTCCGCAGCGTGTGGCCCCACAGCATCCCGGCCGCCTGCAGGTCGCTCGCGTATTCGAACGCGCCGGTCGTCTTCGGCGTCCCGTCGGCGCGGCGAACGCTCTCGCCGATCCAGCCGAGGACGGTCTTCGACGCGGCGCTCACGCGCGCTCCGCGGCAAGCCGGACGGCGTCGAAGATCTTGGTGTAGCCGGTACAGCGGCAGAGGTTCCCGGAGAGCGCCTCGCGGATCTCGTCGTCGTCCGGGTTCGGAGTCTGCTCGAGCAGCGCAGCGGTGGCGACGACGAGCCCGGGCGTGCAGAACCCGCACTGCACGGCGCCGGCGTCCACGAACGCCTGCTGCACGTGCTCGAAGCCCGGGCCTTCCACCGTGACGACCTCGTGGCCGTCCGCCTGCGCGGCGAGCACGAGGCACGAGCACACGAGCTCGCCGTCGAGGATGACCGAGCAGGAACCGCATTCGCCCTGCTCGCACGCGTTCTTCGATCCCGGCAGCCCGAGCCGTTCGCGGAGGGCGAAGAGCAGGCTCTCGCCCTCCCACACGTCGGCGTCCTTCCGATCGCCGTTGACGGTGAGCGAAATCTTCACGCGGCCATGCACCTCTCGAGCGCACGCGTTGCGAGCACACGCAGCGCATGACGCCGGTAGGCGGCAGTGCCGCGGACGTCGTCGATCGGGCTCGATGCGTCGGCGACGCGATCGGCGAAGCCGTCCAGCTCGCCCGTCACGAGCGCGGCAACAGGGCCTGCCGACCCGAATGCCGCACGGACCTCGTTGCGCTCCCGGTCGACGCTGAGCGCGAGCGAACAGACGGCGATCACCATCGCGTTCCGCGGCCCGACCTTCATGAACGTCTGCGACGCACCGCTGGGCTCGATGTGCACGGCGACGATGAGCTCGTCGTCCGCCAGCGCGTTCCGCTTCGGCCCGACGAGGAACTCGGTCAGCGGCAGGCGTCTCGTGCCGCGCACGCTCGCGAGCTCGATCTCCGCGTGCTCGATGAGGAGCGGGGGGAGCGCATCCCCGGCCGGCGATGCGGTCCCGAGGTTGCCGCCGATCGTGCCCCGGTTGCGAATCTGCGGCGAGCCGACGGTGCGCGACGCCTCGGCGAGCGCCGGCAGCAGCGACGCGAGCTCGGAGTGCTCGATCTCGGTGAACGTCAGGCCTGCGCCGAGTCGCAGCGAGCCGTTTTCGCGCGACCAGCCGCGAAGCTCGGCCACCTCGTTGAGGTTGAGCATCGCCTCGGGCCGGCGGCGGTCGAAGTTCAGGTCGACCATCAGGTCGGTCCCGCCTTCGATCGGCACGGCTCCGGAAACCTCGTCCCGCAGGCGCAGCGCCTCGCCGAGCGTGCGCGGGCTGAGCACGTCCATCCCGCAACACTAGAACAGCTTTAAGGTGGCTTCATGGCCGATCTCGCCCGCCGGATCGCGGTCGCCCGCGGCGCCGAGCCCGCCGATCTCGTGCTCAGCGGAGGGCAGGCGCTCTCGGTCTTCACGCGCGAGTGGCTCGACGTCGATGTCGCGATCGTGGACGGATGGATCGCCGGCCTCGGCGACTACGAGGCACGGGAGACCATCGACGTCAGCGGCCGCTACGTCGTCCCCGGCTTCATCGATGCGCACATGCACCTCGAGTCGACGAAGCTCCTGCCGGACGAGTTCGCGCGCCTCGTCCTGCCGCTCGGGACGACCGCCGTCGTCGCCGATCCGCACGAGATCGCGAACGTCCTCGGCACGGACGGCGTGCACTGGCTGATCGAGTTCTGCTCGGAGCTGCCGCTCGACGTCTACTTCATGGCGTCGTCGTGCGTCCCCGCGTCGCCGTTCGAGTCCCCGCGGCGCGCGCTCGGCGACGAGGAGCTCGAGTCCCTGCTGCGACGGCGGCGTGTGCTGGGGCTCGCCGAGATGATGAATTTCCCCGGCGTCATCGCCGGCGACGCGCGCGAGCTGTCCAAGCTCGGCCTCACGGGTGCCGAGCATGCCGACGGGCATGCGCCGGGGGTCACCGGCAAGGATCTGAATGCGTACGCCGCGGCGGGCATCCGCTCCGACCACGAGGCGCTGACGCTCGAGGAAGGACGCGAGCGCCTGCGCGCAGGCATCTGGCTCCTGATCCGCGAGGCATCGATGGCGCGCAATCTGGAGGCACTCGTCCCGCTCATCACGGAGCTCGGGCCGTCGCAGATCGCGTTCTGCACGGACGATCGCGATCCCGACGACATCGTGGACGACGGTCACATCAACGGCATGGTGCGGAAGGCGGTCGCGGCAGGTGTGCCGCCGGAGGATGCGCTCATCGTCGCGACGTTCAATCCTGCGCGCTGGCACGGGCTGCGCGATCTCGGCGCGCTCGCGCCCGGCTACCGCGCGGATGTGGTCGTCCTCCCCGACCTGGAGAGCTTCCGTCCCGAGCTCGTGCTCAAGGGCGGCCGCCGCATCGGGGAGTTCGAGCGGCCCGAGGTGCCGGACTGGGTGCAGCAGTCCGTGCGGATCGCGCCGCTCGGGAACGACGCCTTCGCGGTGCCGGACTGCGAGCGCGTGCGCGCGATCGGCCTCATTCCCGATCAGGTCGTGACCGAGGCCCTCGTCCTCGACGCCGGAGCAGGCGATCTCGCCAAGATCGCAGTGGTCGAGCGCCACCTTGCAACCGGGCGCGTCGGCGTCGGCTTCGTGCACGGATCGGGCCTCGAGCGGGGAGCACTCGCGTCCACGGTGGCGCACGACGCCCACAACATCGTCGTCGTCGGAAAGTCGGACGACGACATGCGTGTCGCAGTCGAGCGCGTCGTCGAGCTCGCGGGCGGAATCGTGGCCGTCGAAGACGGGCGCGTGCTCGCCGAGTGCCCCTTGCCGGTCGCCGGCCTCTTCTCCGT
>DASYFU010000276.1:0-1530 GCA_036498225.1 Gaiellaceae bacterium
GGCCTTCCGCTCGTCGCATCCTTCAGCTTCGACCAGGGGACCCGCACGATGATGGGGCTCAGCGCCACCGACGTCGTGGCGGCGACCAAGCCGCTCGGGCTCGCCGCGCTCGGCGCGAACTGCGGCCGCTCGCTCGCCGACACCGACACGATGGTCACCGAGCTCCTCGCAGCCGCGCCGTCCGTGCCGCTCTGGGTGAAGCCGAACGCCGGCGTGCCGCGGATGGTCGGCGACACGGTGATCTACGACGCAGATCCCGCGACGCTCGGCGAGCACGTCGCGGCGTACGCCGACCGGGGAGCACGCATCGTCGGCGGCTGCTGCGGCTCGACGCCGGAGCACGTCGCGGCGATCGCCCGCGCGCTCGGGCGCCCGGTCGCGGCTTATTAGGAGGGTCTGGCGAAATAGTCGATGTGTCGCCGCGCCGTGCTGGACGCCGCGATGCGGCGTCCTCAGTCGCCCCGATAGCCCTGCTATCGGGGCTCCCTGCGTCCTTGCCTCACGACGACCAGCTCACCGCGTCGACGATGACCATTCCGCCAAACCCTCCTACTAGGAGAGCACGAGCCGGTCGCCCGGCTCGATTCCCGCTGCGGCGCCGGCCGCGAGCTCGATCACGACCTTCGCGCCCTTCCTGCCGGCCGTCTTCCACGGCTGCAGGTCTCGGCGCACGTCGAGCACCTCGAGCTCCTTCGTGCAGAACACCGCGTCGATCGGGAAGCGCATGAAGAACATGTGAATCGAGCCGGCGGGCCGGAAGAGCATGCCCTCGTCTCGGTCGAGCGACGAGCGCCCGAGCAGGCCGCGCATCCGCGTCAGCGGCCCGTCGGCGATCGCGCAGCGCGCACAGACGACGGTGCCGTCGGAGCTCGTCAGCACGCCGATGCGCATGACGCCCGCCTCCCCGTTTCGGGTGATCCTGAACGAGCCGGGAAAGAAATGACCGCGTCCGCCTCTCTCATCTCGTGCATTTCACCAACTGTCGAGAGGGGATGGAGGCATGACGCGGAGAAGCCTTCGCGAAGAGAGCGGTCAGGCGATGGTGCTCGTCGCCGTCGCGCTCGTGGCGCTCCTGGGCGCCGCGGCCCTGGCGGTCGACGTCGGGTACGCCTACTTCACGCAGCGTTCGCTCCAGGCGTCAGCGGATGCGTCGGCCCTCGCCGGGGCCCAGGGCCTGCCCAACACCGCGACCGCGGCCTCGCTCGCAAACCTGTACAGCGGGAGCACCGGTGGCAAGAACGCTCGCAGCAACGTTCCGGGCGTCGTCACCTCGGTCTCGACGAAGTGCGTGACGGCCGGCGTCTGCACGACGCCGAACGCTGTCGTCGTGAGGGAAACCGCGCAGCTCAACACGTTCTTCGGCCGGGTCCTCGGCGTCAACGTGTTCAACATCAGCGCCCGCGCAACGGCCTGCTCGGGCCAGTCGGGGACGTACCTGATCGACGACGCGAGCACGTCGTGCGGGTTCGTCGTCGGGCCGTGCACGCTCGGGTACCCCTACGTGAGCTCGAACCCGCGGACGAGCACCGT
>DASYFU010000277.1:0-1612 GCA_036498225.1 Gaiellaceae bacterium
GGGATCCTGACGAACCGCGACCTCCGCTTCGAGCACGACGTCGAGCAGCCGGTGTCGGCGCTCATGACGGCACGCAATCTCGTTACCGCGCCCGTCGGCACGACCCTCGCCGAGGCGGAGGACATTCTCCGCCGCCACAAGATCGAGAAGCTGCCGGTGGTCGACGCGGACGGACGGCTGCGCGGGCTCATCACCGTCAAGGACATCCAGAAGAAGGTGCAATTCCCCGACGCGACGAAGGACGAGCGCGGGCGGCTGCGCGTCGGCGCCGCCGTCGGTGTCGGCCCCGACGCGCTCGAGCGTGCGCAGGCGCTCGCCGCTGCAGGCGCGGACGTCCTCGTCGTCGACACGGCCCACGGCCATTCCGTCGGCGTGCTCGAGATGGTGCGGACGATCAAGGATGCGGTCGCCGTCGAGATCATCGCGGGGAACATCGCCACCGGCGAAGCTGCGCAGGCGCTCGTCGAGGCAGGCGCCGACGCGGTGAAGCTCGGGGTCGGCCCGGGCTCGATCTGCACGACGCGCGTCGTCGCGGGTGTCGGCGTTCCGCAGGTGACGGCGATCCACGAGGCTGCACAGGCGGTCGACGTCCCGGTGATCGGAGACGGCGGCATCACGTCGTCCGGCGACATCGCGAAGGCGATCGCCGCAGGCGCCGACACGGTCATGCTCGGCTCGATGCTCGCGGGAACCGACGAGGCGCCGGGCGAGGTGATCGTCCACCAGGGCGAGCGCTTCAAGGAGTACCGCGGCATGGGCTCGCTCGGAGCGATGAAGGCGCGCGGCTTCTCGAAGGACCGGTATTTCCAGAACGACGTCGAGGACGTCGACAAGCTCGTGCCCGAGGGAATCGAGGGGCGTGTCCCGTACAAGGGGCCGCTCGCGCCGATCGTGCACCAGCTCGTCGGCGGCCTGCGCCAGGCGATGGGCTACTGCGGCGCGTCGACCATCGACGAGTTGAAGGACGCGCGCTTCGTGCGCATCACCGGCGCGGGACTGCGCGAGTCGCATCCGCATGACGTGACGATCACGAAAGAGGCGCCGAACTATCGCCGCTGAGCCGAACGTGATCCCGTTCCCGGCCGCGGAGGACAGGCCGGTGCTGGTGATCGACCTCGGCGGGCAGTACTCGCAGCTGATCGCGCGCCGTGTGCGCGAGTGCCGCGTCTACTCCGAGCTCGTCGGCCACACCATCTCCCCGGAGGCGGTGCGCGCGCGCAATCCGTACGCGCTCATTCTCAGCGGCGGCCCCGCGTCCGTGTACGCGGAAGGTGCGCCGCACGTCGACCCGCGCGTGTTCGAGCTCGGCATTCCGACGCTCGGCATCTGTTACGGCGCGCAGCTGCTCGCGCTCGATCTCGGCGGCCGCGTCGACCGCACCGGCGTGTCCGAGTTCGGGAAGACGGATCTGCACGTGCGTGAGTCGCGGCTGTTGAAAGACACTCCCGCGGAACAGACGGTGTGGATGTCGCACCGCGACACCGTCGTCGCCGCGCCCGAGGGTGCAGACGTCATCGCGAGCTCGCCTGCGACGCCGGTCGCCGCGTTCGAGTCGCGCGACCGCGCACTGTACGGCGTCCAGTTCCATCCCGAGGTCGTGCACACGCCGCAC
>DASYFU010000278.1:0-2747 GCA_036498225.1 Gaiellaceae bacterium
GCTCCTTCTTCACGTGGTTGCTCCACGAGAGCACCCACGTCCCGAGCGCGATGAACAGCCCGAGCAGGAACATCCCGATGAGCACGGTCATCGTCGCGGCGAACGTCGTCGAGATGTTCGCGGTGATCGAGGACCACGCCTCGGAGAAGATGAGGCGAACCTTGCTCACTCCGACGCGTACCCTCCGCGGCGCTCGTCGCGTGCGAGGCGGCCGTCCTCGAGCGCGATGACGCGCTTGCGCATCTTGTCGACCATCTCGCGGTCGTGCGTCACCATCAGGATCGTCGTGCCCGCGCGATTGATGCGGTAGAGCAGCTGCATGATCCCGACCGACGTGTCGGGGTCGAGGTTCCCCGTCGGCTCGTCGCAGACGAGCAGCGGCGGATGGTTGACGACGGCGCGCGCGATCGAGACGCGCTGCTGCTCGCCGCCCGACAGCTCGTCGGGGAGAGAGTTCATCTTGTGCGCGAGCCCGACCATGTTCATCACCTCGGGCACCTTGCGCCGGATCGACGCGCGGTTCTCACCCTGGACCTTCAGCGCGTACGCGACATTGTCGGCGGCACTGCGGCTCGGCAGCAGCTTGAAGTCCTGGAACACACAGCCGACGTTGCGCCGCAGCAGCGGCACCCTGTTGTGCTTCAGGCGGGTCAGGTCGCGGCCCCCGACCATGATGCGCCCGGTCGTCGGCTCGATCTCCTTCAGGAGCAGCTTGATCAGCGTCGACTTGCCCGAGCCGGACGCGCCCACGATGAAGACGAACTCGCCCTTCTCGATGACGAAGGTGACGCCCTTGAGCGCTGCGACGTCGGGTTCGTACACCTTCGTCACGCCCTCGAAGGTGATCATGGAGCCGACGCCGATCGGCGCCCGCTCTACGTTTCCGACGTCCGCCGGCTGTTCTTCTATCTCGAGCTCAGTCACGTCCCCAACCGGTCGCGTTGACCCCGCACCGAAGGCCGAGTCTACCGGACGATTCGGCGGGCTAGCCGCCGTTTCCTGCCGATTGCAGGAGATATGCGCGAATGAAGCCGTCCAGGTCGCCGTCGAGCACGCCCTGGGCGTTTCCCACCTCGAATCCGGTCCGCGCGTCCTTCACCTGCTGGTACGGGTGCAGGACGTAGCTGCGGACGGCGTTTCCGCCGAAACCCATGTTGACACCGCCGCGCTCGCGGGCGAGCTCGGCCTCGCGCTCCTCCTCCGCCTTCTCGGCGAGGCGGGAGCGGAGGATCTTCAGCGCGGTCTCCTTGTTCGCCGACTGGCTGCGCTCGTTCTGGACGGAGACCACGATGTTCGACGGCAGGTGCGTGATGCGCACGGCGCTGTCGGTCTTGTTGACGTGCTGGCCGCCGGCGCCGGACGAGCGGAACGTGTCGATGCGGATGTCGTCGTCGTCGATGTCGATCGCGGCCGCGTCGTCGAGCAGCGGCGCGACGATCACCTGCGCGAAGCTCGTGTGGCGGCGATGCGCGGAGTCGAACGGGCTCAGGCGCACGAGGCGGTGCTTGCCGCGCTCTGCCTTGAGGATGCCGTACGCGTTCTCGCCCTTGACCGTCAGCGTCGCGGACTTGATCCCGTACTCCTCCCCCGGGCTCGTCTCGAGGATCTCGGTCTGGAAGCCGCGGCGCTCGGCCCAGCGCAGGTACATGCGCAGGAGGATCTCGGCCCAGTCCTGCGCGTCGGTGCCGCCGGCGTCGGCCTGAATCGTGAGGACGGCGTCGCCTGCGTCGTACTCGCCGGAGAAGAGCGCGTCCTCCTGCAGCTGTGCCAGCTCCTGCTGTGTCTCGTGCAGGACGGGGAGCAGCTCCTCCTCGGGGAACGTTCCGACGCCTTCCTCGAGGAAGGCGAAGTTCGACTGGAGACGCTCGTAGCGGTCGAGCTTGCGCTGCGCCCGCGTGTGCTCGGACGACAGCTTTGCCGCGCGCTGCTGGTCGTTCCAGAAGTCGGGTTTCCCGAGCTCCCCTTCGAGCTCGGCGATGCGGGCCGTCAGCGAAGCGACGTCAAAGGTAACCACGAACCCAGTCCAGCTGGGCTCCGATCTCCTCGAGCTGTTCCTGCAGTGTGTGTTCGCGCTCGTCAGCCATTACGCGCCGTGGCACTTCTTGAATTTCTTCCCGGACCCGCACCAGCAGGGATCGTTCCGACCGACCTTGTGCGGCGAGCTCGTCTGCACGGCGACCGGCGAGAGCCCCAGCGTCGGGGCGACGCCACCGGCGGCCGCGATCGCGTCCGCCCCGGCCGCGGTCTCGTGCTCGTACCGGACGTTCCCGTTCCCCTGCTGCTGCTGCGCGAGCTCCTGCTGCGCCTGCTCGGGCGCGAGCTCCGCATGGAAGAGATGGAGCACGACCTCGCCGCGGATCGAGCGGGAGAGCTCGGTGAACATGCGCTCGCCCTCGGCGGTGTACTCGACGAGCGGATCCTTCTGCGCCATCGCGCGCAGGCCGATGCCTTCGCGCAGATAGTCCATGTGCTCGAGATGCTCGCGCCAGCGGACGTCGACCACCTGGAGGATCACGAACCGCTCGAGCTCGCGCATCAGCTCCGAGCCGAACTCCTCCTCCTTGGCCGCGTACTCGTCGCGCGCGTCCGACTGGAACTCCTCGGTGAGCGACTCGCGCGTGATGTCGCCGAGATCCTCGCGCAACTCGGCCGCGGTGATCTCCGTCGGGTAGAGCGACGCGAGCGCGTTCGTCAACGCTTCGAGATCCCACTCCTCCGAGTACTGCTCCGCGGTGAATTGATTCACC
>DASYFU010000279.1:0-3530 GCA_036498225.1 Gaiellaceae bacterium
CCGAGCTCGTTCTATCCGCGCGAGACCCGTCCGCGGCACGTGGCCGTCGAGTCGCGCGTGGGCGAAGCGACGATCGCGGGCCTGCGTGACCGCGGGCACGACGTCGAGGAGTCCGATCCCTGGTCGCTCGGCCGCGTGAGCATGATTTCCCGCCGCCCGGACGGCGAGCTGCGCGCCGGAGCGAACGCGCGCGGCATGCAGGGATACGCGGTCGGGAGATAGTGCAGGTCTGGCCGGGCACGCCGTTCCCGCTCGGGGCGACCTGGGACGGGCGGGGAACGAACTTCTCGCTCTTCTCCGAGAACGCGGAAGGCGTCGAGCTCTGCCTGTTCGACGCCGCGGGTCACGAGTCGCGCATTCCGGTCAGGGAGCGGACCGCCTTCAACTGGCATTGCTATCTCCCCGACGTCGGCCCGGGGCAGGTGTACGGCTACCGCGTTCACGGGCCGTATGACCCGAGTCGCGGCAAGCGCTTCAACCCGTACAAGCTGCTGATCGACCCGTACGGGAAGGCGATCGAGGGGCCGGTGCGCTGGGAGCGCGCGAACGTCCTTCCGTACGTCCCGAGCCCAGACGCCGATGCCGACCTCGATCTCGACGATGAGGACGACGCCGATGCGATCCCGAAGTGCATCGTCATCGATCCTTCCTTCGATTGGGAGGACGATCGGCCGCCCGCGACGCCGTGGCACGACACCGTCATCTACGAGGTACACGTGAAGGGATTCACGAAGCGGCACCCGCACGTTCGCGACGACCTGCGCGGAACGTATGCGGGTCTCGCGTCGGAGGCGGCGATCGCGCACTTCCGCGAGCTCGGCGTCACCGCCGTCGAGCTCCTGCCGATCCATCACATCGCCGACGAGCAGTTCCTCCACGACCAGGGCCTGACGAACTACTGGGGCTATTCCTCCATCGGCTACCTCGCGCCGCACGCGCTGTACGCGGCGACGGGAACGCACGGCGAGCAGCTCCTCGAGTTCAAGGGCATGGTCAAGGCGCTGCATCGCGCCGGCATCGAGGTGATTCTCGACGTCGTCTACAACCACACGGCCGAGGGCAACCATCTCGGCCCGATGCTCGCGTTCAAGGGCGTCGACAACGAGTCGTACTACCGGCTGATGCCGGACGAGCCGCGCTTCTACCAGGACTTCACGGGCACGGGCAACTCCCTCAACCCGGTGCATCCGTCGGTCCTGCGACTGATCATGGACTCGCTCCGCTACTTCGTGATCGAGTGCCATGTCGACGGATTCCGGTTCGACCTCGCATCGGCGCTCGCACGCGAGTTCTACGAGGTCGATCGCCTATCGACGTTCTTCGACACGATCCACCAGGATCCGGTCATCTCCCAGGTGAAGCTGATCGCCGAGCCGTGGGACGTCGGCCCCGGCGGCTACCAGGTCGGCAACTTTCCGATCCTGTGGGCCGAGTGGAACGGGCCGTACCGCGATACGATGCGCGACTTCTGGCGCGGCAACGGCACGCTCGGCGCATTCGCGTCGCGCTTCACGGGATCGAGCGACCTCTACGAGTCGGACGGCCGCGATCCATTTGCCTCGATCAATTTCGTCACTGCGCACGACGGATTCACGCTGCGCGATCTCGTCTCGTACAACCAGAAGCACAACCAGGCGAACGGCGAGGACAGCCGCGACGGCACCGACGACAACCGCTCGTGGAACCACGGCGTCGAAGGCGACACGGACGATCCGGCGATCAACGCGCTCCGTGCCCGGCAGCAGCGCAACTTCATGACGACGCTGCTGCTCTCGCAGGGCATTCCCATGTTCCTGGGCGGCGACGAGCTCGGCCGCACGCAGCACGGCAACAACAACGCGTGGTGCCAGGACAACGAGATCTCGTGGTTCGACTGGGAAGACGCGGACGCGGAGCTGCTCGAGTTCGCGCGGCGGGTGATCGCGCTGCGGCGCGAGCATCCCGTCTTCCGCCGCGCGACGTTCCTCACCGGCACGGAGCTGCGCGGCTCGGGGCTCCCGGACGTGTGGTGGTTCCGGCCGGACGGGCGTCGCATGACGATGCGCGACTGGCAGCAGAACCCCGGCCGCACGCTCGGCGTGTTCCTCAACGGCATGGAGATCCCGTCGCGCACCGAGCACGGCGAGGAGATCACCGACGACTCGTTCCTGCTCCTGTTCAACGCGCACTCCGAGCCGGTCACGTTCACGCTGCCCACGCGCCGGTTCGGCGCCCGCTGGGAGGTGCTCCTCGCCACGGGCGAGGGGGCTCCGGAGGGCTCGGTCGGCGCCCGCGCGGAGGTAACGGTTCAGGTTCGGTCGCTTACGGTCCTGCGCCGCCCCTAGTTTCTTCTTTCGGCGTCGCGGGATAACCGCTTGCATGACCGAATGGCCTGCCCCGGAGCACGCACGCGCAGCCGCGCAGCTCGAGGCGACCATGCGCGTGCTCGACCAGCTGGGTGAGCTCCGCCGGGACGTCGACGCGCTCCGCGCCGAGGTTCCGACGCGACGGTCGCCTGTCTCGGTCGGCGCCGTCGTCCGAGTGGGCGGCGAGGCGGGGCTCTTGATCGCCGTCGCCGTCGTCGCCGGAGTGGGCCACTTCCGCCCGGTGCTGACGGTCGCACTCATGGCCGCCGCGTTTCTCGCCGTCGTCGCCTCCGAGTGGCTCGCGTCGCGCAGCGCGTACATCCCGCGCTCGTTCGGCTTCGCACAAGCAGGTGTTCCGGTGTTCGTCGTCGACCCGCCGGCGGAGTCCCAGCTCGAGTCCGACATCTGGGAGCGGGGCTTCTTCCGAGACACAGAGCCCGCGCGGCTCTAACCGCTCGAAGCAAACAACGACCAAGGGCCGGAGCTAACGCGAAGCGTCAGCGGAGGCCGCATCAGCGCGCGGGGATGGCGGTAGCCACCACCGCGCAGAACAAAACCGTCGCCAATGCCCTCAAGAGCTCGCGGGCTCAGCCCGCGAGCGCTCCCCGCGAAGCGCGACCCTTTCACCGAGAAAAGCGCGAAGCGCTTTTGGAGGAGGGAACCGGTGGCGCCCGACGCCTCCTCTAGCAGGGGAAGGAAATGAGGAGGCGCCGGACACTGAGGGACCGGTTGGAGGGAGGGTGCATCTATTGCACCAGCCGGAAATGAGGGGGCGTTAAGAAGTGGCCAGGCGGAGCCTGAGCATTGCGCCGCCGCCCGGGGCGTCCTCGGCGACGACGGTGCCCCCGTGCGCCTCCGCGACCTCGCGCACAATGGCGAGGCCGAGTCCCGATCCGGGGAGCGAGCGCGCGTCGGCGGAGCGGTAGAAGCGGTCGAAGACGTGCTCGCGATCCTCTTCGGCGATGCCGGGGCCGTGGTCGCGGACGCGCAGCTCTCCGTCGGCGAGCGTGACCTCGACGGTCGAGCCGGGAGCCGTCCACTTGCCGGCGTTCTCGAGCAAGTTCCAGACGGCACGTTCGAGCCGGTCGCTCGACCCCGTCAGCGTCGTCGGCTCGAGCTCCGCGTCGAAGGCGACGCCGGGGAAGCGGCTGTGCGCGCGCTCGAGCACGGCTTCGACGAGCTCGT
>DASYFU010000280.1:0-5472 GCA_036498225.1 Gaiellaceae bacterium
CGGGGCCGCGCACCTCGAGCGCGACCTCGCGCGCGAGCTCCAGCACCTCCCAGTGCAGGAGGAAGAACCCGGCGAGGCCGAGCTCGTCGATGAGCGCAAGCTCGTCGTCGAGACGCGCTCTCGCAACCCGGTCGGAGCCATAGCGTTCGGCGAATACGTCGTTGCAGATGTGGGTCAGCTGCACGATCGCAGGATCGACGCCGTCCGAGAAGTCGGGATAGCGGTAGCCGAGCTCCTGCGTGAGATCGAACTCGAGCCGCTCCGCGAGCTCGCTCGTGCGCTCAACCGCGGCGCGGTCGTCGGGGAAGCGCTCGAGCATGTCGGCCGGCGCGGCGAGAACGCACTCGTGGTTGCCGCGCCGCTCGCGCTCGCAACCGTCGAGCGACGTGCGGCAGCGGACTGCAACGAGCACGTCCTGCAGCGAGGCGCGGCGGATGTCGTGCGCATGCACGTCTCCCGTCACGACCGTATGCATGTGCAGCGACTCGGCGAGGTCGCGCAGCGCGGCGTTACGACGCGCGTCGCCACGCTCGTACGGCCGCTGCAGCTCGACGAAGAATCGGTCGCGGCCGAACGCGGCGGCGAGTCGGGCGGCCGCGTTCGGATAGTGCACGGCGAGCCCGTCGCGGGCGCAGCCGGAGAGGCAGACGAGCCCGTCGTTCAGCTCCTCGAGCAGCTCCTGTTCGAGCGCCGGCGGCGACGGCTCGCGACCCGTCGAGTCGCGCGTGTGCGCGTGCGCGGCGGTGAGCAGCCGGCAAAGGTTCGTGTAACCCGCGGGCGTCTCGACGAGGAGCGTGACGTGCGCACCACCTGCGAGCGTCACCTCTGCGCCGGTGATCGGCCGGACACCGAAGTGCTTCGCCGCGTACGCGAACTCGAGCGATCCGTAGACGCCGTCGTGATCGGTGAGCGCGAGCGCCTCGTAGCCGAGCTCCGCTGCGCGGGCGGCAAGCTCCTCCGGCTGCGACGCCCCGTCGAGGAACGAATACGCGGAGTGCGCGTGGAGCTCGGTGTAGGCCACCGCTCTACGCTATACGAACATACGTTCGCTAGCTACGGATGGTGAACGGCGGCCCAGAGCGGCACGTTCCCGGCCGCGAGCGGGACGAAGTCGAGCCCGTCCGGCGTGTTCAGGAAGCCGGCGCTGCGGCCGGGGAGGTTCGCGTGGCCGTACTGCCACACGATGCGGTTCTTCCTCGGGTCGATGACGACGACCCGGTCCTTGAAGTCGTCGTTCACGGCGATGTTCCCGTTCGGGAGCATCATCGCGAGCGACGGGTGGTCGAGCGCCGCCCCTCCCGCGCTCGGCGCGTACCGCCAGAGCACCTTTCCACGGCGGTTGATGATGAGCACGGCGCCGGGGCTCGCGTAATCGGCGAGCAGGATCCGTCCACCCGGAAGCGGCTGCGGGTCGGAGGGATACGACACCGGCGCCTGCACGTCCCAGCGGAGACGGCCGCTCGCGGAGATGTCGTCGATCCACGAGCCCTGGATCTCGGAGATGAGGACGCCGCCGTCCGGCAGCGGCGTGTCGCCGTTCACGGCGCCGAGATACCTCGGCGGATCGTGCCGGCACACGTCGGTCGTGCCGATCTGCCGCACGATCCGGTGGGAGCGGATGAAGAGGATGCGGCAGTTGTAGGCGTCGGCCACCGTCAGGGTCCCGTTCGGGAGAACGTACGCGTCGTCGGGCGTGTTCAGCTCGTTCGGGCCGCTGCCGCGCACGCCCGGGATGCCGTACAGATGCACGCGCGCGTGCGTCTTGATGTTCACTGAGACGATCGTGTGCGCTTCCTCCTCGTTCGAGACGATCGCCTTCCCTCCCGGCTCGACGAACCCGTCGTCGTTGAAGTTCAGGTGGACGCCCTTCGCGAGATCGCGCGCATTCGGAAAGTGCCACAGGATCTGATGCTTCGCGTCGACGAGGAGCATGCGGTCGTTGCCGCGGTCCGCGACGAGAAGGGCGCCGGGTAGAGGCGACGTCAGGATCGACGCGGCGCTGGCGAAGGCTGCGAGCAGTCCGAGCACTTCGCCACCCTAGGCTTCAGGTGATGAATCGAACGTTAAGACTTGCTGAGTCCCGGCTGTACCTCGTGCTCGACGGCACGACGCCGGGCACCGTGCTCGAGGCTGCGCTCCGAGGCGGCGTCGACGTCGTGCAACTCCGCGACAAGCAGTTGCCCGACGACGAGCTCGTCGAGGCGGCCCAGCCGTTCCGGCGCGCATGTGACGCATTTGGAGCGCTTTTCATCCTCAACGACCGGCCCGACCTCGTGGCCGCGTGCGGTGCAGACGGCGTGCACGTCGGCCAGTCGGACGCTTCCGTCGCAGCCGCGTGCGCAACGGTCGGGGAGGATCGGCTCGTCGGGCTCTCCATCGAGACGGAGACGCAGCTGGACGCGACCGAAGGCGCCGACTACCTCGGCGTCGGCGCGGTGTTCTCGACGCCGACGAAGACCGAGTCGGTCGCGGGCGGTCTCGAGCTCGTGCGCGCCGCAGCGAAGCGCGTGAGCATTCCGTGGTTCGCAATCGGCGGAATCGATCTCGCGAACGTCGCACAGGTGGCGGCCGCAGGCGCGCCCGGCGTCGCGGTCGTGCGCGCAATCCGCGACGCGGAGGATCCGGAGACTGCTGCGCGGGCGCTGCGCACGGCGCTGGAGTAGGGTCGCGTGCAGATGCGGGACACGCTCACGCGGAGGACATTCCTCGAGCGCGCAGCCGTCGCCGGTGTTGCGCTTGCCGGTCTCCCCCAGGCGAAGCCGAGGCGCGGGCAGAGGAACCCAATCGAGCACGTCGTCGTCGCGTGCCAGGAGAATCGGTCGTTCGACCACTACTTCGGCTACGCGCCCGCGGTGCGGGCGCGGGGATTCGGACCGCCCTCCGGGTACACCCAGCCGGACGCGAGCGGGCATCGGCATGCACCGACGGAGCTGAAGGTGCTGTCCACGCCCGATATCCCACACGATTGGGCGAGCGTCCACGCACAGGTCGACGGCGGCAAGATGGACGGCTTCTACACGTCGAGCGGGCCGACCGGGATCGGGTACTACACGGCGAAGGAGCTCCCGTTCTACTACGACCTGTTCGCCGACTCGGCGCTCTGCGCCAACTACTTCTGCTCGGTGCTCGGACCGACGTGGCCGAATCGCTTCTACCTCATGTCGGGCACGTCGGGAGGCATCACGACGAACGGCAGATACGGCACCGGGACCTTCGACTCGAAGCGGTGGCCGATCATCCTCGACGTGCTGGACGAGGCGCACGTCACCTGGAAGATCTACACCGTCGGCACCGACCCGATCTTCGACACGGACAACGTCGCCGTCTTCTGGAGCCGGTGGGCGCATGACCCGCGCACCGTCGCGACGAAGCACGACTATCTCGCCGATTGCGCCCGAGGCACGCTGCCGCAGGTGTCGTGGATCGTCCCGAGCTTCTCGCAGCACCTCGACGAGCATCCGCCGGCGAACGTCTCGGTCGGGATGGAGTTGCAGAAGGAGCTCATCGGCGCGCTGCGGCGCTCCAAGACGTGGAGCTCGTCCGCTTATCTCCTGATGTACGACGAGCACGGCGGCTACTTCGACCACGTGCCGCCTCCGAAGGTCGATGCGTTCGGGCTCGGCGTGCGCGTACCGCTCTGGGTGATCTCACCGCATGCGCGAAAGGGCGTCGTGAAGTCCGCCAAGCCGGCCGACCACACGTCGACGCTGAAGTTCATCGAGCGGGTGTTCGGGCTCCCGACGCTCGCATCGAGAAACCATGCGTTCGACTCGTCGACCCCGACGGGCGCGAACTATCAGGCCGGCGGCGCGCCCGCGCCGCCGCGCGACGGGCTCGCATCGCTCAGCGATCTCTTCGACCTCTTCACGTTCTAGGCACCGCGCTGGGTGAACCAGCCTCCGCCTGAGCCGTCATGGAAGACGACGGTGTTCTCGCCGCTCTCGAGCACGACCTCGAAGTAGCGGCGCAGCACCGGCTCCTCGGTCCACCAGCGGTCGAGCACCCGCCACTCTTCACGCAGCACGGCGACCGGCAGGTGATTGACCTCGCACGGCACGCCGTCGATGCGAACCTGGACGCGCGCGGGGCGCGGCGCGTTCAGTCGTCCCGCGGTACGAACAGCGCTCGGGTCTCCGGAATGCGCGACCATGGCGCCACCTCCACGACGGTGCAGACGGAGCCGGAACCGGTGCTCGCCCTGACCTGGCGAAGCCCGTCGCTCAGGCGGCGGCGATCTTCGGCGCCGGCGGCGAGCAGCTCCAGCTGGCGGCCGGCGGCCTCGGTCAGCTCGACGAGCTCGAGCCGCAGCTCGGTCACCGGGCCGGGAAGCTCGGCGAGCTTGGACGCGAGCGCGACGCGGATGCGGCCGGCGTCGGCGCTCGGCTCGCGCAGGGTCAGCGTCCGCCGCCAAGAGCCGCCGCCGACGATGCCCGCGGTGAGCGCGACCTTGCGGACGAAGCGGTCGCGGCGCTCGGGCCGCGCCAATGTCGTCTCGATGAGCGCACCGAGCGCGCGCCGCAGCGTCAGCTCGTTCGCGACCGCCTCCGGGAACGCGAGCGTCTCGGCGAGCTCGGCCGGCGGTCGGCGACCGCGCACACGCGCGGCCGCCCCGCCTCTCGCCAGGCTCCAGGCGCGCCGGCCGTCCGGCCCCAGACGTTCGGCGACGGCGCCACCCGGGAGCCCGGCAAGCTGTCCAAGCCTGCGAACTCCGAGCGATTCGAGCTCTTCGTAGCGCTGCCGGTCGAGCGGCAGCAATGTCAGCGGCAGCGGCGCGAGGAAGCGCCCCACTTCTTCATCGCGCACGACGAGCAGCTGGCCCGGCTTCGCGACGGACGCAGCCGCGAGCGCGGTGAATCGTCGTCCGGCCGCGCCGAGACGCGCGTCCCAGGCCGGCCCGACGGCGGCGAGCGCACGCCGCAGGGCGGGCTCGAGGCCGCCGTACAACCGCTCGACCCCGCGCGTCTCGAAGTACGCGATGCCCCGCTCGGCCGGGTCGACGGCGAAGCCTGCGTCCTCGAGCGAGCGGACGACGTCCTCCCACGCCTGCTCGGCGGCGGCCGGGTCGGGATCGACGAGCACGAGCCGCGGTGCCGTTGCCAGCGCCTCGCCCAGGCGCATCCGCGGACGCACGCCCGCCGCCTCGGCCGCCGCCGTCACAGCCCCGATGAGCGGCTCGCCACCCGGCTCCGGCGCAAGCGCCGCCGGGCGGAGCGCAAGGGAGGGTGACTTGCGCAGAGCCGCCTTGAGGTCGAAGCCGGGGATGGAGAGGCAGGCGATCATGGGAACGTATGTTCTATACCGAACACACGTTCCCTGTCAAGATCGGGAAGTATCCCTTGCGAGGAGAGGGATGCCCGTCAGGCCGGTGAGGTCGAATGACCCGGGACGGGCTAGGTGGCGTTCCGTGGTTTGAGTCGTTCGACGAGGCGAATGACGTATCGCTGGATTTCCTCAAGCCGCTCGACATCGATC
>DASYFU010000281.1:0-5832 GCA_036498225.1 Gaiellaceae bacterium
GCGCCTGTTGCCGAGCCGGCGGTGTTGACCTTGGTGACGGTCGCGACTGCGGCGGGCGGGGTGCTCTGGGTGATCTGGGTGCTGTCGCCGCCGACGTAGTAGGCGCCGTGTCCGGTCGCTTCGTCGTCGTAGAGGCAGTAGGCGGCGCCGGAGCCGAGGACCTTGACGCCGACCTTGGGCGAGACGCCGGGGGCTTCCTTGGCCAGGTTGGCGTTGGAGAGGCCGGTGTAGGTCGAGTTGCCGCCGGCGGTGTCCTGGTACCAGGCCTCTGCGGCCGGGATCGCCGAGCGGACGTTGGACTGTGCTGCAGCGTCCTGGGCGTTGCCGCGGAAGCTGAGGTAGGACGGCACCGCGATTGCAACGAGGATGCCGAGGATGACGATGACGACCAGGAGCTCGATGAGCGTGAAGCCACTCTCGTCTCCGGCCAGACGCGTCTTGATCTTGCTAACCATTCCGAACGCTCCTTCCAACGGGTTCCGATGAGTGGGATATCGACCGGATCCCGATAGACCCGGTAGCCCCGTTCGAGTGATTTGCATCCCCCGCGGTGGGTGAGGGCCACCACTGCTCAAGCCGTTCATGCGCGTTGCCGATAGCCGGGAGCGAGACGAATGCCGCAGCTCACCTCCATCGACGATCTGCTCGCGCAGATGGTGGTGCTGAACGCGTCGGACTTGCACGTCACGACCGACAGCCCACCCGTTTACCGCGTACGCGGCGAGATCGTGCGCGCGGCCGGCTTCGAGCCGTTCACGCCCGACGACACGCGCTCGCTCCTGTACAGGATCCTCTCGAGCGAGCAACAGAAGGTCTTCGAGCTCCGGCGGCAGCTCGACTTCGCATACGCGCTCCCGGGCGTCGCGCGCTTCCGCGTGAACGTCTACTACCAGCGCGAGTCGGTCGGAGCTGCGTTCCGCCTGATCCCGCAGGACATCAAGTCGCTCGAGGAGCTCGGGCTCCCCGGTGTGCTGCATCGCTTCTCCGAGATGCCGCGCGGCATCGTCCTCGTCACCGGGCCGACCGGATCCGGTAAGTCGACGACGCTCGCCGCGATCCTCGACGAGATCAACCGCAACCGCCCGGAGCACATTCTCACGATCGAGGACCCGATCGAGTTCGTGCACCGTCACAAGCGCTGCATCGTCAACCAGCGCGAGATCGGGCCGGACGCGATGAGCTTCGGCGAGGCGCTCAAGGCGGCGCTGCGCCAGGACCCGGACATCATCCTCGTCGGCGAGATGCGTGACATGGAGACGATCTCCACCGCGCTCACCGCGGCCGAGACCGGCCACCTCGTGTTCGCCACGCTGCACACGCAGAGCGCGCC
This sequence comes from Gaiellaceae bacterium, assembly GCA_036498225.1. Taxonomy (GTDB): domain Bacteria; phylum Actinomycetota; class Thermoleophilia; order Gaiellales; family Gaiellaceae; genus Palsa-739. The sequence goes on from DASYFU010000281.1 coordinate 1,331, forward strand.
GTCGACGATCGACCGCATCATCGACGTGTTCCCCGCCGAGCAGCAGGAGCAGGTTCGCATCATGATCGCGAACTCGCTGCAGGGAGTGGTCACGCAGACCCTGCTCCCAACCGCCGACGGCACGGGACGCGTCGCAGCGCTCGAGATCCTCCTCCCCGACGACGCGGTGCGGAACCTCATCCGCCAGGCGAAGATCGAGCAGGTCTACTCGATCATGCAGACGAACACCGCGCGCGGCATGCAGACGATGGAACAGGCGCTCGCCGACCTCACGCTGCGTCGGGTCGTCAACCCGGAAGAGGCGTTCGCGCACACGAATCGCCGCGACATCCTCGCCGGCATCCTCGAGCGCTCCGGCCTCGACGTGCGCGGTGTGCTCGCGGCACTCGAGCTCAACGTTCCGCAGCCGCAGCACGCGCCGCCGGCACCGCAGGCGCCGCAGCACGCAGCCGTCGCAGGCGCAGGCCTGCGGGTCGCCGGAGGCGGCGTGTGAGCGACTCGATCTGGAAAAAGGAGATCGGCTTCAAGCACAAGAAGGCCGACGGGGCTGCGCCGGCCGAGGCGCCCGCACCGAAGCAGTCGATCTGGAAGAAAGAGATCGGCGGCAAGCGAAGGCACGAGCAGGAGCCGCCGGAGACGGCCGAGTCGCTGCGCGTGAAGGAGCTTGCGTTCCAGCGCAAGCTCGCCGAGGTCGCACAAGCGGCGCCCCCGGCGCCGGCCGTCGAGACGGTCGTCGAGCCGGTCGTCGAGGTCGTGCCGCCCGCTCCGCCGGCTCCGCCCGCTCCACCCGCCCCCGTCGTCGTCGACATGCAGCCGCCCGCGCCGACCGAGCCCGACTCGATCTGGAAGAAGGAGATCAGCTTCCGCCGGAAGCCGGCCGAGCCGACTCCGGCAGACCTCGTCGATCCGAACCCGGATGCGCTCTCCGCGCCGCCCGTCTCCATCTGGAAGAAGGAGATCACCTTCAAGCGCAAGCCGGACGGCGGCGACGGGGCCGGCGGCGAGTCGATCTGGACGAAGGATCTCTCGCTTCGGCGCAAGCAGGCGCGCAGCGCGCAGGTGCGCGCGCTCGCGGAAGAGGCGCTGCGGGCGATCGACGAGACCGCGGCCGTCGAGCCGTGGCTCGCCGGGCCGGAGCTTCCGCCGGAGCCCGCTCCCGAGCCGCAACAGACCATCGCGGCGCCTGTTCCTGCTGCGCCCGTCGCGGCGGCCGAGCCCAAGGTTCCGTTCTGGAAGCGCGAGATCGGCAAGCCGAAGGCAAAGCAGCCGAAGGCCGAGAAGGCGCCGAAGGAGCCGAAGGAGCCGAAGGCCAAGCGGGAGAAGAAGCCGCGGACGCGGCTCCGCGACGTCAAGCTCTCGCTGCCGAAGCCGTCGGCGAAGGCGCACTCGAGCTCCGGACATCCGGTGAAGCGCCTCGTCGGCCTCAAGATCGGCGCGTCGCAGCTTGCGGCCGCGCGCGTGAACAACAACGGCGCGGCCGAGCTCGTGCAGGTCGCCCGCCAACAGCTCGAGCAGGGCGTCGTCGTCGGCGGCGAGGTTCGCGACCCCGAAGCGCTCGCGCTCGCCCTCAAGCAGTTCTTCGCCCGCAACAAGCTCCCGCGCAAGAACGTGCGGCTCGGCATCGCCAGCAACCGCATCGGCGTCCGTGTGTTCGACCTCGTCGGCATCGACGACGAGAAGCAGCTCGAGAACGCGATTCGCTTCCGCGCACAGGAGGCGCTCCCGATCCCGCTCGACGAGGCGGTGCTCGACTACCACGTGCTCGGCGAGAGCGTCGACGAGGACGGGACCGTAATGCAGCGCGTCCTGCTCGTCGTCGCGTACCGGGAGCTCGTCGAGCGCTACGTGTCGGCGTGCAGGAAGGCCGGCATCACGCTCGCCGGCGTCGACCTCGAGGCGTTCGCGCTTCTGCGCGCGCTCGGCGCGCCTCGCGCCGAGGACGACGAGAGCGATTCCGCGCTCGTCGCCGTGTCGATCGGACACGACCGCTCGACGTTCGCGGTGTCCGACGGGCGTATCTGCGAGTTCACGCGCGTGATCGACTGGGGCGGCTCGACGCTAAGTGTCGCCATTGCCCGGGCGCTCGACCTCGCGCCGTCCGAGGTGGAGCCGCTCAAGCGGCTCGTCTCACTCGAGTCGGCCGCCGTGCCGGAAGGGGTCGACCCCGGTCATTACACGCTCGCCGTCGACGCCGTCCGCCGCCAGGTGCAGGCATTCGCGCGGGAGCTCGTCTCCTCGCTCCAGTTCTACCAGCACCAGCCGGGCTCGCTCGGCATCGGTGAGATCGTCATCACCGGCGGAACAGGGGGCCTCGCCGGGCTCGCCGAGGAGTTGCAGAACATGATCGGCGTCCGCGTTCGCGTCGGAGACCCGCTTGCACGTCTCAAGGTGCCGAAGAAGCTCGCCGTCGACGAGGAGCTCGGCTCGCTTGCAATCGCCATCGGCCTCGGGATCGAGGACTAGCGATGCGCGCCGTCAACCTCCTCCCCGGCGAATCCAAGGGCGGCGTATCGCGCAACGCGCCGCAGCCTGCGGTCCTCGCCGCGGCGATCACCGGCTTCGCGGCCGTGATCGTGATCGGCGGCGGGAATCTCGTCCAGACGGCCCGCATGTCGAGCGCGCAGAAGACGCTGAATGCGGCGAAGATCCAGCTCGCCGCGACGCCGCTTCCGCCGAAGACACCTGAGGTGACGCCGCCGCCGCCGGCGGTCGCACAGCAGATGCAGCCGCGACTCGCGGCCGTGTCGAACGTGATCTCGTCGCGCATCGCCTGGGATCGCATCCTGCGCGAGTTCTCGCTCGTGCTGCCGCCCGGCATTCAGGTCCAGTCGCTCGCGCTCACGGCGCCCTCCGTCGTCACGGCGAGCGCGCAAGGCTTCGACCTCATCGGACTCACCTTCACGTACGACGACGTTGCGCGGCTGCTCTCGCGCATGGCGCTGATCCCCGACCTGTCGAACGTGACGCTCAAGAGCTCCGGCATCAATCAGGGGGTCGTCTCCTTCGAGATCACGGCCGATATCAAGGGTGCGCCCGTGCCGGTCTCGCCGGTGACGCCGGCGCTGCCTGCGACCACGACGACCACGGCTACCTCGTGAAGAAGAACGTGAACATCCAGAAACACGCGCTCGTCATCGTCGTGGGCGTCTGCGGCGTGTTCGCCCTCGCGCTCGGCTGGATCGTCCTGCTCGGGCCGAAGCAGAAGGCGATCGGCGATCTGCACAAGCAGACGGTCGCGGTGCAGCAGCAGATCGCCGAGGATCTCTCGCGCGCCGCGGCGGCGCGCAGCGCGACGAGCGCGCCGACGATCAAGACGGCCGACATCTACAAGCTCGAGACGGCGATGCCGTCGATCGTCGACATGCCCGACCTCCTGCTCGAGCTCGACCAGACCGCGAAGGCCGCCGGCGTGACGCTGACGACGATCAACCCCAACCCGCTGACCGACAGCGGAAACGGCTACGCGCTGGAGGACATCGCCATGAGCGTGAACGGGAACTTCTACACGCTCACCGATCTGCTCTACCGCTTGCGGAACTTCGTCTACGTCCGCGGCGGCACGCTCGAGGCCAACGGCCGCGCATTCAACATCAACAAGGTGACGCTGACGCCGAACGGCACCAACCAGGTGCAGGCGCAGATCGATCTCGACACGTACGTCTACGGGACGGCTGCCACGTCGTCGCCGACCTCCACCGCCGGCGTCCCGCCGGTGACGGGCACCACCACCACGACGACGTCGACCACGACGACGCCGGGCACTCCGACGCCGGGAACGCCGACCCCGGGCACTCCGACGCCGGGAACGCCGACTCCGGGCACGGCCCCCGGGGCGTCCGCGACGGGGGCGACCGGCTGATGGCGCGCACGGTGAAGAACGTCGCCCTCGACCGCGCGCAGGTGAAGGCGAAGAAGCAGAAGCGCCTCGCGATCATCCTGTGCAGCATCCTCGGGCTCATCCTCGTGTACGAGGTGCCGCACACGATGAAGCTCATGCACCCGAGCGCGCAGGCGCCGATCGTCGAGACGTCGGCGTCGACGCCGGCTGCGCCGAATCCCACGAGCACGACGCCCGCTCCGACGACGGGGCCGCCGCCCGTCGCGACTCCGGCGGCATCGTCGGCGCCGACGCCGTCGGTCGTCGCGTTCGTCCAGCCGCAGGCCGATACCGGCCAGCTGACCGATTTCGCGAACTTCGCGAGCAAGGATCCGTTCCTCCAGTCCGTCCAGAAGATCGGTGGCGCGGCTGCTTCCTCCTCGTCGACGCCCAAGAGCTCCAGCGGCGGCACCTCGACGCCGACGGGGAAGACGAGTGCGACGACGCCGCCTGCGCCGCCCGCGCCGCCGCCGACTTCTGCCGTCATCTCGGTGAACGGCGAGCTCTCGAGCGTCAACGTGGACACCGACTTCCCGACGTCCGGCACGGTCTTCAGCCAGGCCGGGGCGCCCCTCTTCCATCTCGTGTCGCTTACCAAGAAGACCGCGAAGGTGACGATCGCCGG
>DASYFU010000282.1:0-2443 GCA_036498225.1 Gaiellaceae bacterium
GCGACGCGACGAGCTCCCGCAGGACGTCGGCGAGCGTGTCCTTCGTCGCGTGCACGATCGGGACCTCGATCCCGAAGGCCTCCTCCGTGCGCCGCGTCGCCTCCTCGTGCAGGAACGCGACGACCGGCTTGCCGAGCGCCATCGCCTCGATCGCGAACATCCCGTACCACCCGGCGTTCAGCTGATCGACGACGAGGTCGGCAGCGCGGTAGCGCTCGAACGCGGCGCGGTGGTCGACCCCCTCGACGAGCTCGAGGTTGAGGCCGAGCAGCTCGGCCGCCGCGACCACTTCGTCCGTCCCTTTGCGCGACCTCGACGACGGGGCGTGCAGGACGATCGGGTGCTCGCGATCCTTCGGCGGGGCGGGCTCGATCGACGCGACGTCGATGCCGGGCGGTATGACGTGCGCGTCGGGGACCCACCGGATCGCGTCGTACGAGCCGATGACGACGGCGCCGGCTCGCCGCGCCCACTTCAGATCCTCGGGCGGCCGGCCGCGGATGTCGGAGCCCAGGAAGTGCATCACCGACGGCTTGCGCATCGCCCACAGAAGCGGGAACTGGAACGACTTCGGCACCATCGTGAGTCCGAAGTAGAAGTGGAAGATGTCCGTCTGCGGCGCGAGCTTCGCGAACGCCTTCCATTGCGTCCCCTGTTGCCGGACGAACCCGCCGCGGCGCTCGAGGTCGACGTCGGCCTCGGGGTGGAGGCGGTACCGGTTGAAGACGACGAGCTGTGCGTCCACGCCGCGCGCGCGCAGCGCCTGGACGTTCGCCCACGGGATGCCTGCGGTGTTGACGGGGCAGTGCGTGACCCGCAGTGGCCGTTCCACGCCTGTCACCGTAACCTGCCTGACCGACGGCGCCGTCTGATCTAGGCCCGGCGTAGCAGTCGTTTGGCTTCGTGCTTGAAAAGCCGGGCCGGACGAAGTCGCGGTGTGCCTCGAGTCATCCAGATGCTGTGCTCGACTTCGACTTCGTCGCGCGGAAACCATCTGAGTACGCCGTCTGTCACACCTGCACGCCCCCAATCATGGCCCGTCATGAGCCCCGAGCGTTTCATCTTCGGCCCCCAGGCGCGAATGTCTGCGACGACGTTCCGGTAGTCGTGTAGACCATCGATGAAGACCCAGTCGATGCTCGTATCTCGAACCTGAGCCGCGGCCGTCACCGATTCGGCCTGAATCACGCGGAGGAACCCGATGCCTGCGGTGTTGCGCTCGAAGATCGCCCTTGTGTCCTCCGGAGTCGCGATATCGCTCCATTCGGGATCACCTGCGAAGGTGTCCACGGTCACCAGCTCGGCGCCGGCCACGTCTTCGAGCCCCTCGGCGATCGCCAATGTCGACCGCCCTTGATAGGAGCCGACCTCGACCACGACCGCCGCCGGTGGCATCCCGCGCGCAATCCGGAGCAGGAGCTCGAGCTCCGACTGCTTCGTCCAACCCTGGACCGATAGGGCGCGTTCGAGCAGCGTGCTACCCGTCCCACTCGACCTGGTCGAAATAGCGCAGGGCCGTCCGGCCCGGGCGTACGCGTGAGCACAACGTGGCGAGCTCGTCGTCGGAGATCTCGCCCAGCGCGCGCTTCACGCCGAGCCACGGGAGGTTGAGATCCTCCTGGTAGACGATCGTGGAAATGCGCGGGTTCACCTCGATCACATGGTGGCCGACGAGCTGGATGTTGAAGAACCACGTGATCGCGAGCTCCTCGACGATTCGGTCGGCCATCTCCATGAGCTCGTCGTCGGCGAGCGTGACGAAGTACATCGCCAGACCGGCGCGCATCGACTCGCGCGTCTTCGCGTGGCCGAGCACGATGCGCCTGCCGTCGGCGATCCCGTCGACGGTGCGCTCGCCGCCTGTCGCGAGCTCCATGACGAGGAGCTCGGTGCCGCCCTCCTCGGGGAGCAGCTCCAACGCCTCCTCCAGGCGCATCGACACCGAGCCCGGCCGCTCGTGCAGGAGCTGGTGCGCGCGGTCGACCGTCGGGTCGAGGATGCGGAAGCCCCGCGAGCCGGACGAGAACACCGGCTTGAAGCACACGGGCAGCTCCGGGTAACCGAGCTCGTGCGCTGCCGCCTCCACGGCGCGGGCGCCGGCGACGCGACGGAACGCGATGGTCGGAACGCCGATGCGCTGCAGCAGTGAATACGTCTCCGCCTTGTCGTTCGAGCGACGTACCGTCTCCGGCTCGGACACGAGCACCGGGACCGGGAAGCGACTCCGCGCCGCGGCGAGCCCGGGAAGGTCGAACGACGACTGCGGCAGCACGACATCGACGCCCTCGCGCTCGACGAGCTCGAGCACGGCATCGGCGTAGCCGGGATCGGAGCCGGGAGGGACGAGGTGGAACGCATCGCACAGGTGCCGCCCGATGGCGCGCTCCGACATGTCGATCCCGACGAGCCGCACGTCGTGCTCGCCGTTCTCGCGCAGGCCGCG
>DASYFU010000283.1:0-1600 GCA_036498225.1 Gaiellaceae bacterium
AGACATCGACCGCGATGCCACCGCACGTCGTCGACGAGACCGTCGACGTACTTCTCGAACTCCCAGCTGAACCTTGACTTGCCGACGCCCGCGATGCCGACGATCGAAACGAGGCGCGCGCGACGTTCCTCCGCGCACGCGTGGAAGAGCTCCTTCACGAGCCGGAACTCGCGCTCGCGGCCGACAAACGGCGGTTCGAGACCTGGTGTGCGGCCCTCCCCACGCCGAGCCGCGATCACGCGTTGCGCGCGATGCAGGCGGTACGGCTCGCTCTTCCCCTTGAGCTGGTGGAAACCGATGTCCTCGTAGGCGATCGCAGCCTCGGTCGCGCGCCGCGTCACGTCCCCGACGACGACGGTTCCCGGCTCCGCCAGCGCTTCGATGCGCGAGGCCGTGTTGACGAGGTCGCCCGCAACCATCCCTTCGCCCTGCGCACCCACCGTGACCGCGGCCTCGCCGGTGAGCACGCCGACGCGCAAACGCACGTCGGCGCCGAGCTCGTCGGTCAGCCCGGCGACGGCGGCGACGAGGTCGAGCCCGGTGCGCACAGCGCGTTCGGCGTCGTCCTCGTTCGCAGTCGGCGCCCCCCAGACAGCCATCACGGCATCGCCGATGAACTTCTCCACCGTCCCGCCGTACCGCTCGACGAGCCGGCGGCACGTCTCGAAATAACGAGAGAGCAGCTCGCGCACCTCTTCCGGGTCGCGCGACTCCGAGAGCGCCGTAAAGCCGACAAGATCGGCAAATAGGACCGACACGAGGCGGCGCTCGGCAGTTCGTCCCGGCTCGCGCGGGGCAGACTCGACAGCAACGAACGGGTGACCGCACTCGTCGCAGAAGCGATGGTCGGGCCTCGCCGCCGTGCCGCAGGCCGGGCAGACGTGCTCAAGCGCCAGCCCGCAGCCCCAGCAGAAACGCGCGCCGGAGCGGTTCTCGGACTCGCAGGACGGACAGATCACCCCTTCGTACCCCGATGGACAGCCTACCCTGGAGTTGCGCCGATGACTAGCCACGCCCGTCAACGCCGACGAAATTCCTCGCCTGGGCCAGTGTTCGGCAATGACCCCCGACTTACGGCACGCCAAGCTTGAAATTGAGGAAGACGTTGAGGCGGACGCGTTTCCGCTCATAACGAGGTATTCCCTGAGCGCAGTGACGTGCTAGGCGTGCGCGTTGCGGCGCTCGAGCGCGTAGCTCAGGCAGAAGCCGGCGATGAGCGTGAGGATGCCGCCGACGATCCCGAAGAAGATCTCGAAGTCCGCGACGTTGAACACCCAGTCGCCGCTCGGGATGAAGTCGGGGACGCCGCGCGGCCAGAGATACGACGACACGCCGTTGCCGAGGATGCCCGCGACCAGGAGCGGCACGCCGAGCCACGCGCCCCACGGGCGGCCGAGCTTGCGCCGCTCCGAGACTCGCGTGAACGCAGCGGCGGCGCCGATCGCGAGCAGCGACATGACGACGCGCTTCGGCAGCTCGGCGGGGACGTCGTGGAAGATGACATGGCCGTCCCAGCGGACGGCAGCCGACTTCGTCGCGAAGTCGACCGTGAACGCGACGAGGAAGAGCGGGATGCCGATCCGCAGGCCCATGGTCTAGT
>DASYFU010000284.1:0-2196 GCA_036498225.1 Gaiellaceae bacterium
GCCAGGTCGAGCGCCGCACCGCCGCGACGGCCGTCGCCCCGAACGCCGTCAGCAGGCCGATGTCGAAGCCGACCCAGGCGAGGTCGTAGTGCGTGGTCACGTGCCGTGACGGCAGCGTGAACGTCAGGTAGAGCGTCCACGGCACGAGGAAGAGCGCCACGAGCCCCATGAGTGGGGCGACCCAGCGAGGGAGAGGACCGACCGGCATGAGGACGTTGTACCCTGCCTGCGTGAGGCTGCGGAGGTTGAGCCCGGAGTCGGTTCTCGCGTGGGCAGCTGCCGTCGTCGGTGCCATCGGGATCGTTTCGGCCCTGACCCCTGAGATGGCCGACCGTTTCAAGGTCATCCACGGCGTGCTCCCGCCCGGGGTCCCCGAGGCGGCGCGGATCGGCGCGCTTGCGTTCGGCATCGTCCTGATCTGGCTCGCGCGCTCGCTCGCGAAGCGCCGCCGCCGCGCCTGGCAGCTCGCGGTCGTCGTCGTCCTCGCCTCGGCGATCGCGCACCTGGCGAAGGGCCTCGACTTCGAGGAGGCGACGATCTCGCTGCTGCTGCTCGTCGCGCTCATCCGCTGGCGCCGCCACTTCGACGTCCCCGGAGATCCCGCGTCGACGCGCCCGCTGCTCGCGCTCTTCATCGCGGCCGCGACGGCGGCGGCCGTCGTCCTCGGCTGGGAGTTGCACGGAGGCGAGCTCCCCGACCGCGCGTCCGACGTCTTCACGGCGCTCGGGTTCGTCCTCGGTTCCACGGCGCTGTGGCTGTGGTTCCGGCCGTTCACGCACAGGGTGGCGCAGACGGTGGGCGAGCGGCGCGTGGCCCGCGCACTCGTCGACGCATACGGCAGCGACAGCCTCTCGTTCTTCGCGCTCCGTCGCGACAAGAGCTACTTCTTCTCGCCGACGCGGCAGGCGTTTCTCGCGTATCGCGTCGTCCACGGCGCCGCGCTCGTGAGCGGGGACCCGGTCGGCGACGAGACGGAGTTCGACGCGCTGCTCGCGGAGTTCAAGCGCGTTGCGCACGCGCACGGCTGGCGGTTGGCCGTCCTCGGCGCGTCCGATGCACAACTCGACCGGTATCGCAGGATCGGGCTGCGGCCGATCCTCCTCGGCGAGGAAGCGGTGCTCCGGCCGGACGAGTTCTCGCTCGAGGGCCGGCCGATCCGCAAGGTGCGCCAGTCGGTGTCGCGTCTCGTCAAGGCGGGCTACTCGCTGCGTGTCGTCGCTGCCGAGGACGCGGACGCCGACCTGCGCGCGCGGCTGGACACCGTCTCGGAGCTGTGGCGCGGCAACCAGCCCGAGCGCGGCTTCACCATGTCGATCGATGAGCTGTACGTGCCGGGCACGGTGTTCGCCGTGGCGGAGAGCGAAGACGGGGAGATCGGCGGCTTCCTCCATCTCGCGCCGACCCTCGCCGGCGGAGGCTGGTCGCTCTCGACGATGCGCCGTCGGCCGGACTCCCCGAACGGCGTCACCGAGTTCCTCATCGCCGAGACGCTCGCGTGGGCGAAGGAACAGGGAGCGAGCGAGGTGTCGCTCAACTTCTGCGCGTTCACCGAGCTCATCTCCGAGGAGCGCGCCGTCACGCTGCCGCGGCGCATCGTGCGCCGCGGGCTGCTCGCCGCCGACAGCGTCTTCCAGCTCGAGCGGCTTTACTCCTTCAACCGCAAGTTCTTCCCCGAGTGGCGACCGCGGTATCTCATGGTGGAGCGCCTGAGCGACCTTCCGCGCGTCGGGCTCGCGTACCTGCACGTCGAGCAGCTCCTCGTCCCGCCGGGCCCGTGGGCGAAACGCAGGGCGCCTGAAGTGCTGCGCACTTCAGGCGGGAGTTAGGTTTCTGCTTCGCAGAGCGCGCGTCAGCGCCTGCGCGTAAGCCCGGCTCCGCCAGGGCTTACCCTCCGGCTTTCGTGTTTGGCCTTGGGTTCGAACGCTGCGAGCCCCGACTCCATCTCGGGCCAGAGCCAACGCGGAGCGTTGGCGTTGGCCGCACCGAGCGTGGGGTCCCGCCGCAGGCGCGACCGCACGCGCAGAACTCCATCGTCGCTCACGCCAGAGTAAGAGCCCACGGGCTTTGCCCGTGGGCTCTCGGCGGAGCAGAACTCCACCCGTACGGAGAGCACAGCCCTTCGTACGCCTACACTGAGTCGTATGGCCCAGCCGGCGCCGCGCACGCTGAGTCGCCTGTCGGAGATCGCGCAGGTGA